>JAZNJZ010000012.1:0-47678 GCA_045578325.1 Eubacterium sp. | reverse complement strand
TTGTCCTGCCATGTAGAAAGGAAACTACGGCATCCCATACAACTAAACACGTTTCCTTCGTAGTTTTCACGCATTTTCTTCGCTGAAATATAATCCGGATACAAACGTTTTGCAGAGCACTGTACCGCCAACTTCGTTATGTAATCGTACTTTCCACCTTTGAGACAATTGTGCTCATCCAGCACGTAAATCAACTTTGGAAAAGCTGGTGTTACATAGACACCCTTCTCGTTTTTAATTCCTTCTAATCTCTGACGAAGAATCTCTTCGATAATCTTCGCATTTTCCTCAATATATTCGTCATTTTTATCCAAATTCAAGAACAAAGTGACAAATGGAGACTGACCATTGGTTGTCATCAATGTATTGATCTGGTACTGAATGGTCTGAACACCAGAACGAAGTTCATCATTCACTCGCTCCTGTACCATCTGCTCAATCATCTCTTCGCTCATGGAGTCACCGAATCTCTCTTCATAACGGGTACGATACTTATCCGCACTCTTACGAAGATATTTCCCAAGATGACGCACATCCACCGACTGACCACCGTACTGACTACTTGCTACTGCTGCAATGACTTGAGTCACTACTGTACATGCCACTTGAAAGCTTTTTGGACTTTCAATTAATTTTGCATTCATAACAGTCCCATTTTCCAACATGTCTCCAATGTTTATCAAACAACAGTTAAAAATAGGCTGTATAAAATAGTCCATGTCATGAAAATGAATCACACCTTCTTCGTGTGCCTTTACAATCTTTTCTGGCAAAAGAACTCGCTTTGTCAGGTCTTTGGATACCTCACCAGCAATCAAGTCACGCTGTGTACTAGCGATGTATGCATTTTTATTGGAATTTTCCTCCATAACATCTTTGTTGCTATTTTGGATCAAACTCATAATGGAATCATCTGTGGTATTGGCTTTTCGCACAAGTTCTCTTGTATATCGATAAATGATATACGTCTTTGCCAAGATAAATTTTCCTGCAGCCATGAGCTTTTGTTCAATAATATCCTGAATATCCTCCACTTGAACGGTTTCTCTTCCAGCATTCTCGATTCCTGCAATAATACCATCAATGCTATCCTCGGATATTTTTTCAAACTGTTCCACTTCTGCGTTTGCTTTACGTATGGCAACTAAAATTTTATTTCTGTCATAGTCCACCACGCGTCCATCTCTTTTTATTACCTTCACTGGGTATCCCTACCTTTCCTCTTGAACCTTTCTTTATCAATAACTCCTTGATTTCAAAAACATACTTTAGCACCCACATCCGCCAACATAAATCATTATAACACTACCCAGCACTGTTGTCTACTATATCTTGTAAATATTTTGTGCTTTTCACCACAAGAAACACAACATCATGTGGTCAGTCTATATCTGTAGAACCTAGTAAAATCGTTGATACAATAAAAAAAGAGGCGTTTAAAAACGCCTCTACTTCTTTTCTTTTTTAACCCTGTACCGGTCCCGTGCCCACTTTGATTTCCTCTAGAGAAAGATCCACATACAATCGGATTTCTTCCTCCGACATCTTCGTGTAGTCCGCCAGCTCCTCTATTGTAGCCAGCCTTCCCCATTCTTCTGCAAGCACCTTTGTTGCCTCATGAATCAAGTTTGTCTTGGCAACAATTGTATTTTCCTGTCCACGGCTCTCCATCTGGCTGTCTGCCAGCTCGATTAAGCGTGCTCGAATGCTGCGGTCCAATTCTTTTTTTACATCCGTAACCGCGGAATTGCCACACAACATATCCACTGCAGTAATCAATGTCAGATTGCCTTCTTGTATCAGGTCCTCCAACGGAACACCACGATTCTTATACTTACTGGCCAAGGTCACCACGCGTTTTAGATAGGATTCTATGACGGTATGCATGACACTCTCATCGCCAGCAAGAAGCTTCGCATAGAATTGATTGCGCTCTTCCTCGCTGTATTCTGGCAGCTCACGAATCTCCTTGCGATAAATTCGAATGTATTTGGAATCTTCCGTATTTAGATCAGCATCTGGATCTTCCCCTTCGGAAGTCTGAAATCCCTCTGCTGTCTTCCCTGATTTTTTCTTACTCTTGTGACCCACCACTTCTACATTGTGTTCATCCAAAAAATCATAAACCAATTTGAGTTGTGGTGTCGTAAGTTCCAGATCACTACAGAACTGATTCACTTCTTCTTTCGTAATCCGGCTATCATTTGCTTTTGCCAGTTCTACCAACTCCAGCATCTGCTTCATAAACTCGTTCTGGTCACGCATTTACATCTCTCCTGTCGCTGCATAATGATAAATGTTCATTACATCATCTGCCGTCAGTTTTACATAATTTCCTTCTGTTGGCTTGGAACGAAGCAACTTACTTGTCATCAATTCGGCATCCTTTTCATCGGCACCAATTTCCTCAAAAGTAAGTGGCATACCAATGGATTTCAAAAAGGCTTCAAATGCTTCGATTCCTTTCATTGCTGTTTCTTCTTCCGTGGCTTGTGGCTCGATATCCCACACGCGCTCTGCAAACTGAACCAGTTTGTGTGGATTGATTTTTAGCACATAACGCATCCACGCTGGCGCAATTACCGCCAAACCAGCACCATGAGTCACATCATACAAGGCAGAAAGTTCATGCTCGATATGATGGCTTGCCCAGTCTTGCACACGTCCTACTCCACATACGTTATTGTGAGCAAGCATTCCCGCCCACATAATATTGGCTCTCGCCTCATAATTATCCGGATTTTCGATAACACGTGGCGCCTCATGGATAATGGTCTTCAAAAGGGCCTCACAAAGGCGATCTGTCACTTCTACTTCCGTTGTGTTGGAGAAATAACGCTCGCACACATGGATCATAATATCCGTCGCACCTGCCGCCGTCTGATATGGTGGCAATGTACAAGTAAATGCCGGATTTAAGATTGAAAATCTAGGACGCAATGCTTCTGACGCTGCACCTGTCTTAATTCCATTTTCCTCGTTGGTAATTACAGTATTCATGGATCCTTCGGAACCCGCTGCCGCGATGGTCAGTATTGTTCCTACAGGAAGAGCCTCTTCAATCTTTGCCTTTCCACTGTAGAAATCCCAGAAATCACCATCATAACACGCCCCTGCTGCAATGGCTTTGGAAGAGTCAATGGTACTTCCACCACCCACAGCTAGAACAAAATCTACGCCTTCTTTTTTACAAAGCTCAATTCCTTCGTACACAAGGCCACTACGTGGATTTGGTTTTACACCACCAAGCTCCACTACAGCAATTTTTTCTGCTTCCAAACACTTTTTCACGGTGTCATAAAGCCCCGATTTTTTAATGGAGCCCCCACCGTAATGCAACAAAACTTTGCTTCCGCCAAAACGACGAACCAGCTTTCCTACATGCTCTTCTGCACCCTTTCCAAAATCAAAATAAGTCGGTGCATAAAATGTAAAATTTTCCATATTATTTTCCTCTGTTATTATAAGATTTGAAGTCCGTTCTTTGTCGCTTCTTCCATCATATCTTCTGGCCAGATAGAGGACTGAACCTCTCCAATGTGTGCCTTATTTAGGAAAAACATACAGATACGAGACTGTCCGATACCACCGCCAATGGTATATGGCAGCTTTTTCTCAAGAATTGCTTTCTGGAATGGAAGTTCCTTACGATCTTCACATCCTGCCTTTTTCAACTGCTCTTCCAACGCCGTTTCATCCACACGAATTCCCATGGAAGAAAGCTCTAACGCAATATCTAATACGGGATAATATATTATAATATCTCCATTTAACGACCAATCGTCATAATCCGGTGCACGGCCATCGTGTGGCTCACCAGAATTTAATTTATCTCCAATCTGCATCAAGAAAATGGCACCATTTTCCTTCGCAGCCAAATACTCTCTCTCTTTTCCTGTCTTATCTGGATATTTATCTTCCAGTTCCTGGGTTGTAATAAATGTAATCTCCTGTGGAAGAAGTTTCTCTATGTATGGATACTTGACTGACATATAGTCCTCGGTCTCTTGTAACGACTGATAAACCTTTTTCACCATACTTTTCAGCGTATCCATATTTCTCTCTTCTTTATCAATGATGCGCTCCCAATCCCACTGATCCACAAAAAGCGAGTGGATATTGTCGGTGTCCTCATCACGACGAATGGCGTTCATATCTGTATAAAGTCCCTCGCCCTTCTGAAAACCATAACGTTTCAACGCATGACGTTTCCACTTTGCCAGAGAATGCACAATCTCAACCCTTCGTTCATTTTGCTCTTTTATGCCAAAGGAAACTGGACGTTCCACACCATTTAAGTCATCATTCAGCCCCGTTTCTGGTGGAACGAACAAAGGTGCAGATACGCGGGTAAGGTTAAGATTTACCGCCAAGGCACGTTCAAAAAAGTCTTTTACCATTTTAATTGCCACCTCTGTCTCACGAATGGACAGAGGAGAGTGATAGTCTTTTGGTACTGTCAGGTTCATCGTTTCTCCTCCATTCTGCGCAACTCCCACGCAACTTTTATTATGATACTTTGGGGCTCAAAGTCATATTTTCATGCAACACGACTTCTTGCCCCAGGTATCACATTATAAATCACAATTCTTTACTGTTCTTGGGAATGGTACTACGTCACGAATATTCTGCATACCCGTCAAGTACATTACACAACGCTCAAAACCAAGTCCAAATCCAGCATGTCTGGTAGAACCGTATTTTCTCAAATCAAGATAGAAATCATAGTCTGCCTCATTGAGACCACATTCCTGCATTCTCTGAACCAGCTTGTCATAATCATCTTCACGCTGACTTCCTCCGATAATCTCGCCGATTCCTGGCACAAGACAATCCATCGCAGCTACTGTCTTACCATCTTCGTTCAGCTTCATGTAGAATGCTTTGATTTCCTTTGGATAATCCGTTACAAATACCGGACGTTTGTAAACTTCCTCTGTGAGATATCTCTCATGCTCTGTCTGAAGGTCACATCCCCAGGAAACTTTGTATTCAAAGTTATCATTGTTCTTCTCAAGAATCTCAATTGCCTCTGTGTACGTTACATGAGCAAAGTCAGACTCCGCCACATGTTTCAAACGATCAATCAATCCTTTATCTACAAAACTGTTGAAGAAATTCATTTCTTCTGGCGCATGCTCTAACACATAATTGATTACGTATTTCAACATACTCTCTGCCAACATCATATCGTCTTTCAAATCCGCAAAAGCAATCTCCGGCTCGATCATCCAGAACTCTGCTGCATGACGAGTGGTATTGGAATTCTCTGCACGGAATGTTGGTCCAAAAGTATAAATGTTCTTAAATGCCTGGGCGTAGGTCTCTCCATTTAACTGACCACTTACGGTAAGATTGGTCTCTTTACCAAAGAAATCCTGGGAATAATCAATGTTTCCATTTTCATCCTTTGGCACATTGTCCATATCCAATGTGGTTACACGGAACATTTCTCCGGCACCTTCACAGTCACTTCCTGTAATCAATGGCGTGTGTACATACACAAACTCTCTTTCCTGGAAGAACTTATGAATCGCATACGCAATCATGGAACGTACACGGAATACCGCCTGGAATGTATTGGTTCTAGGACGCAAGTGAGAAATGGTTCTCAAATATTCAAAGGAGTGACGTTTCTTCTGAAGTGGATAGTCACCAGTTGATGCACCTTCCACTTCAACGCTAGTAGCCTGAATCTCAAATGGCTGCTTCGCATCCGGTGTCTCCACCAATGTTCCTTTTACGATAAGCGCTGCACCAACGTTCAGCTTTGAAATCGCGTCAAAGTTATCCAGATTGTCACTATATACCACCTGCAATGGTTCGAAGAACGTACCATCATTAATCACGATAAAACCAAATGTCTTGGAATCGCGGATGCTACGAATCCAGCCGCCCACTGTTACCTCTTTGCCAATGTATGTTTCCTTCTCACGGAAAAGACTCCGTATACTTGTAAGTTCCATATTTATCCTCCATTTCGAAGCGTTTTCGCTTAATCTTCGTTTCGGTAACGATTCAGAGCCACGCCCCCACATTCGCATTTTCGCACTCTATATGAGTGCTCACTCGCTTTTTCAAAGCTTAAATGCTCATTTTTGGGGGCGGTAACTCTATTCGAGTTACCCTTTGCATAAAAATGCCCTATGAATATTTATACACCATTTCACGAAATTCTGCAAGCGTTGAGCACAACTTTTCGCAGTAATCTTTACTTATTCTTATAAATTTGCTCGTTTCGTGAGCTCATTGTATTTATCCGAAGCCATTTCTTCTGCTCGAGTAAAGAGACGTTCTGCTCGTTCCGGATTGGAACGCATAAGGCGATTATAACGTACTTCTCCCATCAAAAAGTCTCGATAACTTCCCTTTGGCTCCTTGGAATCCAGCACAAATGGATTCTTTCCCTGCTGCCGTAGTTCTGGATTGTAGCGGAACAAATGCCAGTACCCCGCTTCCACTGCTTTCTTGGATTCTTCCATGGAATTCCCCATACCGGTACGGATTCCATGATTGATACAAGGAGCATAGGCAATGATAATGGACGGTCCCGGATATCGCTCTGCTTCTTCAAAGGCTTTTACCGTCTGATTCATATCCGCTCCCAATGCTACCTGAGCTACATACACATAGCCATAACTCATGGCAATGGCCGCCAAGTCTTTTTTCTTGATATCCTTTCCTGCTGCCGCAAACTGGGCAATGGCTCCAGTCGGGGTGGATTTAGACGCCTGTCCTCCGGTATTGGAATACACCTCTGTATCAAATACGAGAATATTCACATCCTGTCCGCTGGCAATGACATGGTCAAGTCCACCATACCCAATGTCATAAGCCCAGCCATCTCCACCGAAGATCCATTGAGATTTCTTAGCCGCAAAATCTTTGTATTCTAAAATTGTTTTTGCACTGTCTGATTTTGGCATGTGCCCTTGCAAATACGTCACCAGTTCCGCTGCTGCCTGTTTGTTTTTGCTGCCTTCTGCCTTTGTATCAAGATAACGCGCTAGTTTTTCTTTCAATGTGGCATCTGTGGTCTCTCCTGCAAGCGTCTCTGCTGCCCGAAGCACCTTGCTACGCAATGTCCGCTGCGCCATCTCCATACCAAATCCAAACTCAGCATTGTCTTCAAAGAGAGAGTTGGCCCATGCTGGTCCTTCCCCTTCATGATTCACGGTATAAGCAGAGGCTGGTGAGGAACCGCCCCAGATGGAGGAACAACCAGTAGCATTGGCAATATACATACGGTCACCAAACATCTGCGTTGCCAGCTTCGCATACTGAGTTTCGCCACATCCAGCACAAGCACCGGAAAACTCCAACAATGGCTTCTTAAACTGACTTCCCTTTACCGTGTTGACGTTGAATTTTTCAAATACCTTCTCCGGAATTTTAACATTGACGCCGAAGTCAAAAAGGGGTTGCTGATACATGGCATCGTCAACAGAACGCATTTCCAGCACATCATTCCGTAAGTTTCCCGGACAGACATTGACACAGTTTCCACAGCCGGTACAATCCAGTGGCGAAATTGTCACGGAGAATGTCATTCCTTCTACGCCTTTCAGTTCAGTCCTTGTTCCCTCCGGCGCCTGCTCCTCTAGTTCTTCATCCATTGCCAATGGTCGAATACATGCATGTGGACACACATAAGAACAGAAGTTACATTGGATGCATCCGTCTGGATTCCATCGCGGCACATCGATTCCCACCCCACGCTTTTCATACGCCGATGAGCCAAGTGGCACCGTACCGTCTGCGTACTTAAGAAATGCGGATACCGGAAGCTCATTGCCTCGCTGAGAATTGATCTTGCTCTGGATCTTATTTACATATTCGATTAACTCTTCTCTGTCGCCACTGGCTTTGTCCGTAATATTTTCATCTTCTGCCTGCTTCCAACTCTCTGGCACCTGAATTTTAACGAATTTCTCTGCTCCTACTTCGATGGCACGGTAATTCATTTCCACAATGTCTTCACCCTTTTTGGCATAGGTTTTCTTGGCTGCCTCTTTCATATACTGAATGGCCTCTTCCTTAGGAATGATTTCTGAAATAGCAAAGAAAGCGGACTGCAATATGGTATTAATGCGACCACCAAGTCCAATCTCTTTCCCCAGAGCATAGCCATCAATGGTATATAGATTAATATGATTCTCTGCAATATAGCGTTTTACCTGTCCTGGCAATGCCTCTTCCAGTTCTTCCGGACTCCATGCACAGTTCAAGAGAAAAGAACCATTTGGCTTCAAATCCTGTACCATATAGTATTTGCGAATGTAAGATGGTGTATGGCATGCCACGAAGTCTGCCTTATGAATCAGATAGGTTGACTTGATTGGCTGATCACCAAAACGCAAATGAGAAATGGTAACACCACCAGACTTCTTGGAATCATAATCAAAATACGCCTGTACGTATTTGTCCGTATGGTCACCAATGATCTTAATGGAGTTTTTATTGGCCCCTACTGTTCCATCTGCACCCATTCCCCAAAACTTGCAGCTTGTGGTTCCCGGTGGCTCGGTCTCCGGGCTCTCCGTTCGTTCCAAAGAAAGATGGGTAACATCATCTTCAATTCCAATGGTAAATTCCTTTTTGTCTTCGTTGCGATATACTGCCATGACATCCGACGGATAGACATCTTTGGAACCAAGGCCATAGCGACCTCCGTATACGGGCACATCTTTAAACTTACTGTCTTTACATGCCGCAACCACATCCAGATACAGCGCTTCTCCTTGGGCACCCGGCTCTTTGCTTCGATCCAGTACGTAGATCTGCTTCACTGTGTCAGGAATGGCTTTTATCAAATGTTCGGCACTAAATGGACGGAACAAGCGAACCTTTACAAGTCCCACCTTCTCACCCTGAGACATAAGATAGTCAATGGTCTCCTCTACCACATCGCATACGGATCCCATGGCAACGATAACTTTCTCAGCAGCAGGGTCTCCATAATAGTTAAAAAGCTGATAATTGGTCCCCGCTTTCTCATTTACCTTGTTCATATATGTTTCCACAATGTGCGGTAAACGGTCATAGTAGCCATTGGAAGCTTCCCTGGCTTGGAAGAAAATATCCGGGTTCTGAGCGGTTCCTCGTTGTACCGGATGGTGTGGATTCAATGCTCTGGCACGAAACTCTCGCACTGCTTCCATGGGACACATCTCTTTCAAATCTTCATAATCCCATACTTCGATTTTCTGGATCTCGTGGGAGGTACGAAATCCATCAAAGAAATGCAAAAACGGAACTCGTCCTTCTATGGCTGCTAAATGAGCCACTGCTCCCAAATCCATTACTTCTTGTACATTTCCAGCACATAGCATGGCAAAGCCTGTCTGACGGCACGCGTACACATCACTGTGATCACCAAAGATAGAAAGCGCATGACTTGCCAGGGCTCTTGCCGACACGTGGATGACTGCTGGGAGCAATTCTCCTGCCATCTTGTACATATTAGGAATCATCAAAAGCAAACCTTGGGACGCCGTATAGGTGGTGGACAATGCTCCCGCCTGTAAGGACCCATGGAGCGCTCCTGCTGCCCCTGCTTCCGACTGCATCTCACTCATTACCACAGGTTGTCCAAATATGTTATTTACCCCTTCATTGGCCCACAGATCGGTGTAGTCCGCCATAGGGGACGATGGGGTAATGGGATAAATGGCTGCTGCCTCCGTAAAGGCATAGGACACGTGAGCCGCCGCCATATTTCCATCCATTGTCTTTTTCGTTCTTGTCTTGCTTGACATAAAAAAACCTCCATTTCATTGCATGTACCTAATGGTAAGTATATGCAGAAATGGAAGGTTTTATGATAATCACTTATTATAATCTCGTATCAAAAAGTCCACAGTAACTGTCAATCGGATCAATCCCCGTAAAGGCATCTTCTCCCGCCACCAGCTTCTCCACCAAGGCATCCAACGTACTGTCCTTGGCATCATAAGTATTGATATAGGTCCTTGCCTGTGGCACATCCGCTAACATAGTCGGCTGACCACAACCCACAACCACAACCGGAAGTTCAAATACATACCACGGAATCTCGCCGCCACCCTTGGACATACCAAAACTAGGTCGACCACTGGATACATCGCAAAGAGTAATAACAAGATCCATGTCCTTTACAAAGTCTGCGATTGCATTCTTTCCTGCAAAATAAATATTGATATCTGGTTTCTCACCAGCTGCAATCTGCTTCTTCATAACATCCACTGGACTCTCATAGATAAAAGCATCAAATCCTTTGGCACACAGTTTCTCTTTTAATGCCTCTGCCGGATTCCCTCCTCCATAGCCCATCATCTTCATCAACTCCGCCATGGCACCGCCACTTCCTTTGACATGAACGATCATGATTCTTTTGTAGCGTTCTGGTGTCATTGGCAACACATCCTTGTCTTTGTACTTCACAAGGGTAATGGCATCCTTACTGATGCTCTTTTGCATCTCTTTATACTCTTCCTTACCCAAAACTCCCTGCAAAAATTCTGGTGTTGAAACCAAGTCTTCCTTTGCCTTACGATGCAAACCAAGATGAGCTTTCAAACCAAGGATTCGTGTCAACGCTTCTACCATTCTCTCCTCGCTGATTACACCGCTTTTATACGCGTTCAACATCGTTGTAAAATCCTCTTCTGGATCATTGAAGAATAAGAACATGTCGCATCCGGCGTTGATGGACAGTGGAAGCATCTCACTTCGCTTCATACGGTTTGTCATACCTACCATGTGGGACGCATCCGTCACCACCATTCCATTGAACCCAAGTCTATCTCGAAGAAGTGTGGTCATAAGCTCCGGACTAAGGGTGGCTGGCATCATGTCATCGTCCTGCAAATTCGGATTTAATGCTTTCGCCACCTTCGGCATCAAGATATGGCCTCCCATAATCGCATCCAGATCATTTTCAATCAACCTACGATACACCATTCCATAGGTTGCTTCCCATTTATCCAGATCAAAGTCATTGACGTTATTGGAAATGTGTGCATCACGGAAATCCAAACCGTTTCCAGGGAAATGCTTTGCCGTACAAGCAAATCCATCAATGGTATGAGCGCCCTTGAGGTACGCCACACTCATCTTTGCCACGCGCTCTGGATCATTTCCAAAGGCACGTCCGATAATCTCTGTATTTTCCCAATTATACGCAATGTCACAAACTGGCGAAAACGCCATATTACAACCGATAGCAGACGCTTCTTCGTTTGCCATTTTTCCCAATTCATAGGCATACTCTTCTTTGTTTGTAGCACCAATCTTTACACCAGAACCAATTAACGTTCCGTCGGCGCATGCACCATCTCCCCCGGCTTCCGTATTGCACGCAATAAATACTGGTATCTTTGCATATTTTTGCAACTTACGATTCTGCTCCTGCACAGCAGCCCCAGGCGCTGGATTATAACGACATCCACCCAGATGATATTTCTCCATCAGCTCGCGTAAATGCTCTTCATCATGAGACGATGTTAGCTGAAAAAACAACTGTCCCACTTTCTCTTCCGCACTCATACTTTCAATGGTTTCTTCCACCCACTTGCAATCCTCATCCGAAAGATAATATGGTCTCCCTTTCAAATCTACCATAATGTTGCCTCCTAATTTAAATTTTCCTTAAACTCACATACCTTTTTCTCTTGATAATCCTTTGTAAATCGGCCCTCCACCAGTCGATTCACCGCTTCTTCCTGAAATTCTTTCCAGGATTCTTTTTCTTTCCGAACTAGAATCGGATAGTAAAACACACCATTTTTCTTTGCCGCTTCGTAGTCTCCCGGTGCATCCCCTGCCATCATAACATGATCTTTTTCATACCCTTTTTTCAAAAGCTCCTGGATGCAATAGGCCTTACTTCCACTATCTTGGGCCAGTAAAATATCCACATGCTCCAAAAGTCCATATCCTTCCCACTCTTCTACCACCGCTTTCAGATTGGCTGATGATACAATGGCGATGTCCACCTTCTGATGCGCAAAAGCAAGAGCCTCCTTCACTCCTGGAAACGGTTTCTTCACCTCAAAAGGAAGGGCATCAATCTGCCGATTCACTTCCTTTGACCAAGCCAACGCCTTGCGTAGACTCACACAATCCTGCTTCGCAATGGCTTGTTCCAAGGCAGGCTCTGACAATTCATCGCTTTCGTCCACCCACTGTGTCAATGCGGACAATTCCGGTATCTTACAATATTGTGCGTCAATTTCCTTCAATGCCATTGCCAGCCCCTTAAATCGATTGATTCCCCGTGTCATAGTATACAGATTAATTTCATTCCATCTCTGTAAAATAGGGTCTCTCCATTCAGAAAGACCCCATTCCTCAACCATACACGGGCCAAAGCATCGGATATGTTTAATATCCATAGTATCCATCGCACATCCATCCGAATCCACACAAATCAGATACTCTTTCTGCTTTTGATATTGTTTCAAATCCATATTCATGCATTTCACCCCATATTGGAATTATTTACTTTTTTCACGTTTTTCAGCAAGCACTCTCGCATTGTCCTCCACACGCTTTTTGCCAAGTGGATAGAGGAAAACAAGCACTACTGCCAACAAAACATATCCAATGGCTGGCACCAGACAAGTCATATTGTAAATTCCTTTTGTCACTTCTGGATCAAATGCTGTCTTCTGAGAGTACCCAATCATTGTCAAAAGAGCACCTGCAATACCAGAAGAAGCAGCCTGTCCAAGCTTTCTTGCAAAGGAATATACCGCATAAATGGTTCCGTCGGAACGTTCTCCTGTCTGTACTTCTGTGTCGTCTATCACATCCGTAATCATGGCCCAAGAAATCAAGCTAAATACCCCAAGGCCAATGTATGCAACTGCATAAATCGCTACAAATACCCACGCACTTTTCGTCTGGAGAAAGAATCCAATGAAAAATACAATGGCACCAAGCACCGAAGCGGCAATTGCCAATTCTTTACGGCCCAATTTCTCTGATAGCTTAACGGTAAAGGCTGCACAGATAAACGTAATTACAATTCCCGCCAGTCCTGCAACTGACTGCGCCTGTGTGTTTCCAAAATAGTTTGGATATACATAGGTTGTCATAGTCTGGGAAGTCAACTGTACCAAAAGCATACAAATGGATGCTACCACAATTCCAATCAAGGCCTTATTTTTCACAAGCCCAGAAACCAATTCGCCCAGATTAAATTTCTCCGTTTTCTGTTCTACTTTTACACGCTCGGTTATCATATTGTAACACAAGATATAACAAATCACTGCACCGATGGAACAAGCCAATGCCGCAATTGTCACTTTGGTTCCCGACAATACCGAATTGCCCGCTTCATCTTGATAATATACAAGCACCGGAAGCAATACACCAATTACCGTTCCTGCCAAACTAGCACCAATGGTTCTCCAGTTTGAAAGTTGTGCACGATCTCTTGGCTCTGGTGATACCGCAGATGCCATGGAACCATATGGAATGTTAATACTCGTATAGAATACACTTCCCCATAAAAGGTATGTGAAAAACATCCAGAAGATTTTGAATCCCATTGGCATTCCTGCAAACCAAGATGCATACATCAAAAAGGATGCAATTGCCACTGGTCCGCACATTCTCAAAATCCAAGGTTTGAATTTACCTGTTGCTGTCGATTTGCTACGGTCCACAATCTGTCCCATAGCCACATCGGTAAACGCATCCACAAATCGCGCCACCATCATCATAATTCCTACCAATCCAACCGAAACATCCATTACGTCCGAATAGAACTTCATTAACAACATGCTGGACAAGATAAATGTAAAATCATTACCAAAATCACCGAACATATAACCAAGCTTATCTTTAAAGCCGAACGGTGTTGTTGTATTTACTTCTTTCATAGCACACCTCCTAGTTGTTTTATTACCGTTTCCTATCTTGCGTCATTCTATGCCCAAGAAGCAAACGGTAATTCTTTCCATCGTAACTTCTCTATTTATATTTTAACATGATATGTACATAACTATGAGTAAAATTATTGGTTACTTTCGTATTTTTTTTGGCTAGTACTTGATTTTTTTAAAAAATTGTACGATACTTAATGGTACAAAGGACAAAAAGTGAGGTGTATTTATGAACCATTATGATAGAGAATTAAACTTTGTAAGAGAATTATTGACCAATCTTCGAATAAACTTTCACTTGTTATCGGAACATGTCTCTGAACTTTCCGACAACGACTTAGGACTTCGCCATATATTAAATTATCAATTTGATAGAGAGAAAATGCTGGACATGCTTACGCTCCAGTGCAAACCAAACACCGTTTATCAGATTTATACTCCCTTGCTGTGCAATTACTTGTTATTTCAGCTCCCCGACACAGAACCGGTGGATTACGCTTATATTGGGCCTTACCTTCTCCGGGAAATCACAAGCCAAGACATTTATACACTGGCAGAACAGTTTCAAGTTGAGTCTGGACATTTGCGTCAGCTGGAACACTTTTATCAAACCTTGCCATTTCTGGAAGACGATAGCCCCCTCCATACGATTTTGTATACGCTTGGTGGATACCTTTGGGGAGATTCCGACAATTTTTCTGTGGAAAAAGGGGTGATTCTTTCCCATCTAGATGCTTCTTCTGTTACACCAATTCCTGACATCCAAACAAACGAAGAAGCACTTCTTAGTATGCAACTTTTGGAAAAACGCTATGATTTGGAGCACAAGCTCTCTCAAGCAGTCACTGCCGGGCAAGCACATAAAGCGGAGTTATATTTTTCCCAACTGACGTCGCAGCAGTTTGAACATCGTAACCGCAATCCAGTACGCGACATGAAAAATAATGGGGTGATTCTCAACACAATTTTACGAATTGCTGCTGACAACGCCAATGTTCACCCCATCCATATCGACGAGATCTCTTCCCGATATGCTCGCAAATTAGAACTAATTACTTCTGAGTCCGCTGGTGTTGCTCTCATGAAAGAAATGGTTCGGAAATATTGCCTGCTAGTAAAAAATCACTCCCTAAAAGGCTACTCTCTTCTTGTGCGAAAAGTCATAACCCATATCACCGCAGATCTTACTGCTGATCTTAGCTTAAAAAACCAAGCAGCAGCATTAAATGTAAATGCCAGCTACCTTTCGTCATTGTTCAAAAAGGAAACTGGCACTACATTAACGGAATATGTCAATCGCACACGCATCGAACATGCGATTCTTTTGCTCAATACCACGGATATGCAAATCCAAATAATTGCCGGATACTGTGGTATCTCCGATGTGAACTATTTCACCAAAATCTTTAAAAAGATTGTTGGTAAAACCCCAAAAGAATATCGGGAAATGATCAATCTACTCTCTTGATCTGGTTCAGCTGCGCGTTCAAACCGAGCAGCTGTTCTTTTGTGAACCCTTCACTCATGGCACCCATTGTGTTGATCATACGGATCACCGTAAAACTTCCCATCATCTGCATCAATTTTCCGAGGTTCTCTGGATCATCCATCGCCATGGAAACAGGCCCCTGCATGTTCCCCATCATAGTCTGGAATAACTTCATTCCCTCTGGTGATTTGATTACTTCACCAATCTCATCGTTTAAGGAATAATATCCCTCTACCTCCGTAATATCAAACCAATTCAGCACAGCACCTTTTTCCACCAGACGATATGCCTCATTGAAAATGTCTACTTTACGAATAAAACTTTCATCCTCGCACTCTCCTGCTACTGCTTTTAGTACAGATTCGCCTGCATTTGGCACATCAAAGTAGAAGAAATGCTCTGGACTACTCTGCTTACCAAGGCTCTCTCCATTCACAAAGAGCTCAACCTCTGGCTGGTTGGAGTAAACCGTCACCTTTGTGGTATCCTCCACGCGGTCTACGTAGCGTTTTCCACAAATGTGTACAAATGGCTCATCGGACAACCATGCTTTGTAGGCATAGAAAGAGTCCTTTTTGTATTTCCGATCAAATGTCACCAAACCTTTGTGGTTCTGACCATTTTCTCCACCTTCATTACGAGCATCGGCACCAAAATCAAACATGTTCCATACATGAGTTGCCCAAAGATATGGTCGTGTAAAGAGCTGCTTAATCAACTCCTCATGATAATATGCCTGATATTCTTCGGTATAGTCTCCTTGCTTCGGATCAGAGGTATGCCAATCCAACGCCTCACATCCGTACTCGCTACATCCAATCGGAATGTTTGGATAGGTCTTGTGGAAGTTGTCAAACCAAGGACCATTCATGGATGTGTCACCACCGTACCAACCGAAGTAATGGTTGTAGGATACCGTATCTGGAATCTGAACATAGGGATCATTGATGTCACACATGGTTACCACTGCCATGGTAGTCAATCTAGTAGGATCCATCTCGTGTACCATGTCATTCAAGATAGTATGGTTCTCGCGCAAATCTTCGTTGGAAGAACCAGTCATGGTAATCTCATTGGAAAGCCCCCACACCACAATACTTGGGTGGTTATAATTCTGTACCACAAGCTCCTTCATCTGAGAAATCGTATTGTCACGTCCCTTTGGCATATGGGTAGAAATGTAAGGAATCTCTGCCCAAATCACCATGCCACGTTCGTCACACAAATCATAGAAATACTGATCGTGTTGGTAGTGCGCCAGACGAATGGTGGTTGCTCCCACTTCACAAATCAAATCCATATCTTCTTCATGATGCTCTGGAAGCAATGCATTTCCGTACCCCCAGCGGTCCTGATGACGAGACACTCCGCGAAGTGGGTAACTCTCACCATTTAAGATGAATCCCTTATCCGGGTCAATCTCAAAGGTTCTACAACCAAATCTTGTGCTTACTGCATCCACTTCGGTATCGCCTTCTTTTAATACCACCTCAGCAGAATACAAATACGGATCTTTTCTGCCATGCCACAAATGAACCTCTGGAATCGCAAATGTTGCCTTTGTTTCACTTGCCTTCTGCTCCCCTGTTGCAACAATGTTTCCTTCCTGATCTTTGATGGTAAAGCCAAGAGTCTGGTTGTCTTTGGCATTGGTGAGATACACTGCTACTTCAACACTTGCATCGTTTCCGTTGATTTCCGGTGTCACTTTGATACCAGGGCCCCCATAATAATCCAAGTCAAAGTGAGACTCATCTACTGCAATGATATTGATGTCACGATACAACCCGCCATAGAAGGTAAAATCGGCATTCTGAGGATATACTCTCTCATCGGCACTATTGTCCACTGCAATAACAATCAAGTTATTGTCTGTCAACTCTTCTGTCATATTTACACGCCAGGTGGAATAACCACCATCATGATGCGCCAACTTTTTCCCATTTACATATACATCTGCCGATGAGTTTGCGCCACGAATCTCCAAATAATACTGTGCATTTTCTGGAAGATCTATCTTCTTTACTTCCTTGGCATAATAACATGTTCCACGATAATAATCGGTACCACCATCCTGTCCGTCAATATCATTCCAAGAATGTGGCAATGTTACCCAGTACCATTTCTCTGGCATGGTCTGTGGAATCTCACTTATCTCTTTTGTAAACGCCCATTTTGTATTTAAGTTGAAAATTTCTCTCATTGGTTACTTCCTCCATTCTACGCGACCTTCGACGTCATCTTAACTATCACTATCTTACCACACTGGTGCCAAGGTCATTCGAATAATTTTTAGGAATAATAGAAAAATTTTTGTTTTACTTTAAGAAAGTCTAAAACCAATCCAACTTATCTCTTCTTCATTTTTCTGTTCATACACTTGCGAAATCCCTATTCGAGCTGGATTCGGTTCATATTCCGAATACACTTGCAACTGCAATTCTTTCTCTCCTACATTTGTCTTCATTTGAATGGTTATGCCAATCCAACACATTCCATGACCGCCGGTAGGATTCGTACTTCCTTCACTATCTTTCAGATAACTAGTGGATGTTGAACTTCTCTCGGAATTCGCCTTTGCCTGATAGGATTGAATTTCTACTCCTTCAAATTCCTCAAAAAAATCATGGATTTCTTCGTCCAATTTCATATCGTATCTCCATATGGAATTGGAAAACATCTTTTTCATACGCTCATGATTGTTTTCTTTTATGCATTGAATCAATCCATCGGCCACTTCCTTTGCCAATTCACCTGAGTCACCTGCCCCGAAGTCCACTGCGTATTCATAACTCGTATCATCACTTCGGTATTGAATTTCCTCGCATCCCTGATACGGTACAACATCTTCACCATTTACAAAGATTCCGTACTCCTGCTCTTCCTTTGCTTCAATTATTTCCATAGAATCGGCAACGTGTAGATATTGCAAGCCTCGTGTGTCATCTCCCGTCCCCATATTTGCCACATAATATATATAACCTTCTTTTCCTTCATGGGTTGTATATCGATATGTTGCTTTCAAGATATCCATCTCTCGGGTCACTGTCTGTTGGTCAAATGCCTCAAAAAACTTACCGATAAACTGTCGAATCGCCGCATAGGATTCCGTCAGATCCCCCAACTTCTTGTAGGCATTATTGCTAAACAAGTCAGAAAATGCATACAACGACATTCTTAGCTCTTCCTCGTCAGCTTCCTCATCCATATTAATGGAATTGTCAATGTCACACATAATCTGGGTTGCCTTATATTCTTTGGTTTCTTTTCGTGACTGCCAGTCACAGCCCGTCAATTGACATGTGATGGTTATCAATAATAGCGCATAAACGATCTTTTTCATTTATCCCTCACTCCTGTGTATGTTATTTTCTTAAAATCATGTGATGAAAGAACGCGATGTTCCGGTACTCCTCCATCTCTGCCACACGCATCTCAATCTCCACCATCTGTTCCTGCCATTGCGGATTTTTATGTATTTCTTGATTTTGCTGCAAATCCCAGAAAGTTCGAATTCCCATTACTTTTTCAATCTGGAATCCATTACACCATTTCACAATGTCCTCATCCTCATAATAATGAATGGTGCCATATTGGGACGCCGTTCCATCCTCTCCGTCAAGAAGTACATGAGCATGCTCAAAATCGTTCAGCAATACCGTCATCTGCATAACCCTTCCTGGCCGATTGTGCTTGACGATAGACAATGTTCCCCCTGTCTTTAACAGGCGATGAAACTCATTTATAATTGCCTCTCGATGGCTAGCATATTCCAGCACATTATGACAAAGAATCATATCAAAGGATTCTGGTTCTAATTTTCTCAACTCATCGATGCTTCCCACAATCTGAATGTAGTCATTTTCCTTCCATCTCTCGCTGACACGCTCTTCGGAAGGCTCTATGGCAATGACCTCATTGTTCTTTGCCAGATAATTTGACGTCACCCCTGTTCCACTTCCAAAATCCAAGATTCTTTTATCTGTTATTTCTCCTAGTTGCTTCCACAGGATTTTCTTAAGAAGAGCTTCCCACGGTTGTAGTTTATCTAACATGCTTTTTGCTTCTCCTTATTTCCGGATTTTATTTTTTAGTTTTATGTATTGAATACCAAACTGACAAAATAGGATAATATAGAAAACTAGTAATGCCACATAAAACCACCCCATGCTACGTCTAAAAATATCCCCAGAGTTCATATTGACAATCAGTTGCGGTATTATAATTAAAAAGAAAATCACAAGCAAGGGTACCATTCTTCCTCGAAACACGCGTCGTGTCATATCCAGCCTCGATTCATCATCACAGAAAATCTCCTCTTTTCCGTTCATCTCTTTGACTGGTTTGCGAAAATAACTATAACCAACCATATCCACTATATATTCCCATCCACAGTCTTCAAACATTTGCACATATTCCGCTTTTCGCTGAATTCCATCCTGGTTATAATCCAATTGGTATACCACGTCCTCTGGCTGGCATTTTTCAAATGTATAAATGCATGGTGCTGTGGCAGATATTAGTTTCCAGCCATTGTTGTGCTGCTTGCGCAACCATTCTTGTTCTTTTTCGTATTCTGGAATTGTAAAAAAAGCAAATTTTTTCTTTGTATTTCTCATAGCTGTACCTCCTTCAAATTACGGTATAACCGCTCAATTCGTTTTACTTCTAATGTCAACACATCGACTCCCAGTTCCGTAGATACATATATTTTCCGTTTATCCTCTTCGCGAACAAATCGAATCAATCCATCTTTTTCCATCTTTGAAAGACTTCCATACATTGTTCCTGGACTAATCCGAATCTCCCCTTGTGTCAATTCCTCCACCTTTTGGACAATACTGTACCCATGCATTTCTTCCTGCAAACAAAGCAGAATATAAAAACTAGTTTCTGTCATTGGCACATACACTTTTCTTATATGAGCATCCATGTCTGTCACCTCCTACGTTGTACTTCAATGCATCGCAGAACAATATATCATAGCGCAATATATCGCAGTACGATACAAGTAATATATCACACTGCGATACATCTGTCAAGAGATATTCTCTTACAATGATTCATTCCTAGAATAACATTGCAATTCTGCTCTACTCATTGTTTCCCACTCCAACCACAGGAATCCAAATCTCCCATTCATAATCTACCGATGTGGCATCTCCCGCAGGAAACACTTCTAAATTTGGAATGGATTCATCACGCTTATATTGACTTGCCGGAAACCATTCTGTCATAATCTGTGTATATGTGGCAGGTACAAAATCAATCCCCGTAGGGGACTTAATTGAAAACACTGCCCACGTTGCTGCTGGAATTGTTTCAACCGCCATATCATCTGGCTTCTTCCCGTTGTATTCTGCACCAATAATTGCCTTTGTCTTTCCATTTTGTGAATGAAAATGATATGCTCCCACTTGCCAGAATGGTGCTTTGTAATAACTTTTTGAACCGCCACCGTTCCAAAGACGTGCGTTGTAGTTATCCATAAATTCGCGCCACAACGGTGTCAGTGAATCATCGGAACTACATTCAATCTCTTCATACCCCGACAAACCAACAATCTGAAAGCTTTCTCTCTTTTCAATTCGAAACTTCATAGCATTCTCTCCTTTTACTGTTATTGAAAAAGAAATTGGCGGATAAGTTTTTAATGGTACTCCCTCTTTGCGCGCAGATGTAGGTGTTGTACCATGTAATTCCTTGAATGCTCTTGTAAATGTAGTGGGGGATTCATAACAATATTTTAAGGCGATATCGATAATCTTTTCATTGCTATTTTGAATATCAAACACCGCCTGAGACAATCGTCTCCGCCGAATATACTCCGAAACCGAAACACCCACCACAAATGAAAATATTCTTGAGAATTCATAAACGGAACATCCTACAATACGTGCCAATACTTCATACGGAATATCCTGTGTTAAATTCTCTTCAATATAGTCACTCACACGATTCATTCCTCGGATCCAATCCATCCAACCCCTCCTTTCTGCTATGATTATAGTCGAATAACAAATCATTTTCTTTACATCTCTTGTTAATTATGGATAGCTTCCTATCATCAACTTAGAAAAAACGCTAGCGTCCCTGCCTTCCTATCTCTCGATTTTCAGCAAGAACACTAGCATCATTAAATTCATTCTAATTCATCAAATGCAACAGACTCTTCAATCTCTTGTACACAATAAAGGTAATCACAGAAGATACGGCATACTTAAATAGATTGAATGGAAATACCGAAAATAGCATCAGTGTCAATTCATCCTTGATATACGGATTGATTCCGTGCCCAATTCCTACGATAGCCTCCATGTTCATACCAAATGCTTTTGCATAAACTGGAAAAATAACAATCGCATCCAATACAACAATTACGATACTCACTAACAACGTACTGATTATAAGGGAAATCGCTGCTCCTTTACGGGTACGGTTCTGGCGATAAATAATAACTGCCGGTAACATATAGACCAAACTTCCACACATATTCGCCACTTCACCAACACCAGCCGTTGTGGTTCCGTTGACTACAAAATTAAGACCAATCTTAATTATCACAACGATGGTTCCTGCCAAAGGCCCCATAAGGTATCCAGCAAGAATAACCGGTAACTCAGAAAAATCCATCTTAATAAATGGTAATACAAATGGCATCGGGAACTCCAGAAGCATCAAAATGGCACTCAACGCACCAAACACCGCCGCAATGGCCATTTCTCTTATGGATAATTTCTTTTTTGTAACCTCATTCATTTTTTCATTCTCCTCGTGTTGTTCTTGTATTCCTCATTTACATACTATGTAATCCGCGTTTTCACGCTCGACCTTTATCATAGCATAATCCATCTAGTTTTACAACTATTTCTCTTTCCTATATACGCTTTTAAATTCATACAAACGATATATCCTTTGAGCGAATTTCCCAGCAAATACTTTCTTAAAAAATAATTTTTCCGCTCCCGTCAACTCATTCACTAGATAATCCGGCGTCAAGGAATGTTCTCCCACAAAAGAAATCCCCGTCCCCTCTTCCAATATCTTAGGATCGTCAATACCATATACCTCTGTTACACCAACTTCGTTAATTGGATTCTTATACTTCGATGCCCTAGCTCCAAAGGTCGTATAGCAATCCATAAGAATGGAGATTTCTTGAAAATTGCTTTGCAGATCTCCCAACAATTTTTTCAGTTCTTCCAACTTAAAATACATACTTACCCCTTCCATAATAACAATTGCTTTTGCATCCTTTGGAAGCGCTAAAATCCAATCATTCTTTCTTGCATCGGATTCAATCATAGAATACTGTTCATTTTCACTATAATAGCGTTTTCTCTCACTAATTACATCTGGGAAATCCACATCATACCACATATGTCGCTTGTTCCCTACCCGTTCCACTCTACTGTCCATCCCACAGCCAATGTGGAGTATAATCGCTTTTTCCTCCTGCTTCATCTTCTCTTGTACCCAGTTGTCAAAAATGGCAGAACGCATTCCCATACTATACGCAAGCCATTTTGATTTTGACTTTCCCTTCAACTCCATAGATTCTGCTTGCCATATCTCTTCCGCTTTTGTATCTTTAAGAATAATTCCTTTCTGACTTACATAGGCTTTTCCATACAGTGGTATGTAAAGTGTTTTATTGACGTTATTCATAGAAACCTCCCTTACAAAACTGGCACCACCCGCACTGCGGATGATGCCCAAAAACATTCATTAACGAATTCCGTATTTCTCAATGATGTAATCCATATCCTTGTCACCACGGCCGGACAAGTTAATAAGAATAGAACCACGTTTCATTTCCTTGGCCAATTTCATTCCATAAGCAACTGCATGAGAACTTTCAATAGCTGGGATAATTCCCTCCAAACGAGAAAGGGTAAAGAAAGCGTCAATGGTCTCTTCATCGTTTACTACATCGTATTTTACACGTCCCAAATCCTGCAAGTACGCGTGCTCTGGTCCAGAAGATGGATAATCCAAACCACTTGCCACGGAATACACAGGAGCTGGCTCGCCATTTTCATCTTTCAACATGATACTGTTGAATCCATGCATGATACCCTCTGTACCATACTTAAGACTAGCCGCATGATCTCCCAATGTGGTACCACGTCCAAGCGGCTCCACACCGTAAATCTCCACTGGATCATTTAAAAATCCAGAGAACATACCCATGGCATTGGAACCACCACCAACACATGCAACAACAGCATCCGGCAACTCCCCTGTCATCTCCAAAAACTGCTCTCTCGCTTCGATTCCGATGACACTCTGGAAGTCACGCACCATCAATGGGAATGGGTGTGGTCCAAGAACGGAACCGATACAGTAAATACAATCTTTGTAATCTTCGCAATATGCCTGAAATGCTGCATCTACGGCTTCTTTCAAGGTTGCCAAGCCATGTGTTACTTCGATGACATTGGCACCGAGAATCTTCATACGCGCCACGTTTGGAGCCTGCTTTTTGATATCCACAGAACCCATGTAAATGTCACATTCCAAACCGAAGTAGGCAGCTGCTGTAGCAAGAGCAACACCATGCTGACCTGCACCTGTCTCCGCAATTACTTTCTTCTTACCCATGTACTTAGCAAGAAGTGCTTCTCCCATACAATGGTTCAACTTGTGGGCACCTGTGTGGTTCAAATCCTCACGTTTCACATACAACTGTACATTTCCCAAAGAAGTGGAAAGACGCTCCAAATGAGAAATTGGTGTTGGTCTTCCTTGGAACTCCTTGCGGATACGACGAAGTTCACTAATAAACTTACTGGATTTACAAATTGTAAAATACGCCTCTGTGATTTCTTCCATGGCTTTCTTCAACTCTGGGGATACATAGGCACCGCCATATTTTCCAAAGTAACCATTTGCATCTGGGTAGTTTTTAAAGTAATTATCAAATTCCATATCATTATATTTCATATCATTATCCTCCTAAAAAATATATTCTCTATGTTTCATGTCAAAAACAAAAAAGTCCTTGACAGAAATATACACTCTGTCAAGGACGAATAAACTTATCCGCGGTGCCACCTTGATTTCACGAGATACTCTCGTGCTCTTGTAGGATACCAACATATCCTTGGCAACTAACGTATGCCCTACGTCGTAGAATACTCTGCATATAACATGCATTTGACTACGCCCTCCGCGGTCCATTTGATAATCTGTGTTTCACCCGACTCTCAGCAACACGGGCTCTCTGTGGAAGCATAACTACCGTTATCTCCGCTTCAACGGTTTCATTTATAAAGCTATTTTCAATTTAATCACATTATATGCGATTTGTCAATAGGGTTTCTACTTTCAAGAAGATTTTCACCACCGATTATCCTTCCATTAACAACTTCAACAATTCCGATTCTCTTGCAATCCATGAACTCCCAGTCTCTTCCTTGTGATCATGAAACTGGTTCGTCTGCAATGCTTCCTCCGCCGTCACAAACTCTAACACATACTTCTCTTCCCTCTCGTATTCATCCAAATGCTGCAAACCAATGTCATCCCCCACCTCACAACAATAATAAAAATTCTCTTGTACAAATACGGTTTTTTCAAATATTGTACTTTTTTGAATCCGCAAGACGGAACCATATTCTACAATTGTCTCCGGAAATACATTCAGTCCGGTTTCCTCCCGAACTTCCCGAATCAAAGCCTCCTCATAGCTTTCCCCTTCTTCGATACCGCCACCTGGAAACATGTAGTAATCGTACTTCATATCGTGCACCATTGCCAACTTTTCACCACGCTTAATGATTGCGCGGACCGACGGACGTTCGGACCTTTTCCAATTCTCATCATAGTCTTTGAAATCCATAACAAATAGTCGCTGCATGCTCATACCTCTCCAATCTTCGAAAAAATAATCTATTCAAATGCCACAAACTCCATATACACCATTTCCTCATCTCCAAACCGATCGATCACCTGATGTACAACTCTACTTCGCCAACTCCCTTAACGTCTCTCCCGTCACACGGTAATCCGTCCAGCCGTCCATTGGCTTCGCTCCCAAGGAAAGATAAAAATCTATGCTTGGCTGATTCCAGTCCAAACAACTCCACTCCAGTCTTCCACATTCTCTCTCAACGGCAATCCTCGCCACTTCTTTCAACAAAGCCTTTCCATAGCCTTTTCCTCGGTACTCTGGCTTAACAAAAAGGTCTTCCAGATGAATTCCAGCTCGTCCAAGAAATGTAGAAAAATTGTGAAAAAACAAGGCAAATCCCACCTCTGTTCCTTCTGCTTCCGCAAGAATGACTTCAGCCTTTTTCTTTTCGAAAATCCATTCTTTTAACAACTCTTCCGTCGCCACCACATCATCTGACATTTTTTCATAATCTGCCAACCCTTTGATAAAATCAAGGATTGCTTTTGTGTCCTTCTCTGTTGCAAATCGTAAATTTAATTGGCTCATTGTGTTTTCTCTCCAATCTATTTTTTTTATTGTTTCTCCAATCAAACTCCTTTTTCATACGTTCTCATAACAATCCAAAAAGATTTTTCCATTTCCTTAGTTAATGGCAAGTGCATGACATATCATGCACTGCCCTTACTCAAACACGTTACTCTCCCACTTTAATCGTTCTTAATATTACAGAAATACATTTTTCTTTGTTACAGTGATTTGTGGTTGTGCATTCTTCAACAACTCCTCCAATGCTTCCAATTGTGCTCCTGTTTCTACTGTACTCTGCAAAATTATTTTATTCTCCCCATTCTTTATATCGCAAATATAGGACGCAAGTACTGGATTTGTTCTTGCACTTGCTGTTTTACAATATTCCATTGATACGATATCACTTCTACGAATAAAACGATATTTCAGATCCCCACAATACATGTATTTGAGTCCTACATAATCTGCTGTAAGAAATACGGATGTTTCTGAAGCAATTGTCGTCTCCATGATAGGCGCGACACTCATCTGGGAATCAAATGCATCCACTTCCATGTCATTTCGAAGCAACGCAGTCACGTTTTGACGTGTATCTTTTGTTACATCTCTTTTCTTTCCGATGCAAATCATAAGAATGGCAAAGAACATAATAAAGACAAAAATTGCCGCAAAGCCTATTATCGCCATTTGTCTCTGTTCCTGAGGCAAACTACCATTTGTCATCGTCGGAATCATACACAACAGCAACATAATTGGGACAATAATCAAAATTATCTTTTTATTTTGATTGCTTTTGTTTCTTTTTCCATTCACTTCACTTTCGTACTCTTGTAACCATGTTGATTTTTTCATTTTCTTTCTCTCCTTTTGTATTTGAATTTTTATATTGTTACGCCAAACTATGACGATAACAAATCGTAATCAACGTATGGGCTTTATCGTTGTTGCAATAGAACCCATTATCACTCCTAGAACCATGCGGATATCCACTTTGCAATCCGATACGATTCTTTTTCCTTTTGTTCCTTTATCTTATCATCTTCTGTTTTATTATTTGCCATGATTGCCTTTCTCCTTACGCGTCTAAAAATTCATCTCATACATGGAAAACACTGGTATCTCCTGGATCCCTCTTTCCAAATCCACATCTCCCGCATACTGAAACCCACATTTCTCATACAGTTTCTTCGCTGGTATGTTATCTGGCACCACATCGAGACGAATCCCCTTCATCCCTTGCTCTTTTGCATAATCAACGCAAAATGCAACGATTTCTTTTCCCAGTCCTTTCCCTTGTATATCTGGTCTAGTCGCAAGGGCATGGCATACCATGTATGTACCTTGTGCTAGTACTTTACTCCAAGTTGCATTATCGTATTTTCCCTGTGGATCATCATTCAAAACAAAAGCCCCAACGATCTCGTCGCCTTCATAACAGACAAACTGACTTTTCTCCTCAACCATTGCTCTCACAAATGGCTCAGAGGGATATTCCTTGTAGGTCCACTTTGGGTAATTCACATTTTCACAGAGATATTTCACCACTTGATCGTAAAACTCTCCTATTTTTACAATTTCTTCCTCTGTACATTTTCTGATTACCATAACGCTACTCTCCTTCGGCTTCCAACACATGATTGCACCTCTGCACCCCGGCACCAAAACATTCTTCCACAATCTCTCCCATATCACTCTGGGTCAATACATGAACACCTGCCTCGGTTGTTCCACCTTTAGTAGCAATTCTCGCAATCAATTCATCGAAGGATATATTTTCTCCGTCTATGGTCTCAAGTACGTTTTCAAAAACCTTCTTGGTAATACGTTTGCTTATCTCTTCATCACCCAGCAATTTTTCACTTGCATTCATATACGCCTGCATCATATATGCCGCAAAAGCCAAGCCACTAGCTGCGATAATTGTTATGTACTCCAGATGCTCTTCATCTAGTTCAATCACATCACCTAACTTAGCAAATATCTCTTGCAATTCCACAGAATCATACTGGCCTGTCACTCCGATAATCCCATTGCAATGTGCAATCGATACATTTGGCATCATTCTTATGATCTGATATTTCTCACTTTCATCATGGAGCATTGCGCGAATATCCGCTATTTTAACTCCGGCCATAAAACTAATAATAGCTTTATCTGATATGGCCAATGTCGAAAGCTCTTCCAACACTCCTTTGGCATTTTGAGGTTCCATTACTAGTACAATGACATCTACCATATGTACTAATTCTTCTTTTTTCCGTACAACTGTTATATTCGGGTACATACTCTTCGCCGTCTCTATGGTCTTCTCACTTCTAGCATTAATTACAATATGCTCAGAAGGTACTCCGCTTTTTACTAGTCCAGCTACAAGAGCCTTTCCCAAATGTCCAAAGCCAATAATACCAATGTTCATTTGCATTTCTCCAATCTCTCTACTACTCCACATACCATTCTTCCCACTCATCTTCCATCCACTTTTGCCTCTCGAAGATATCCTCTTCGACATAGGTCTCCAACTGATTCAAATACGGCAAAAACTCTTCTCTGGTTTTCTTAATTCGAATGGGCGAGTTGGATTTTAATACATTCAAAAAGTGGAACAAAATTCGTTCTGCTTGCCCTCGAACCTCTCCTACGCTTTCTTGGTAAATACGTTTTGCCAGTGCGATAAATGCTTGATTCTCATCCTCATCTGCGAAGTTCAAACTTTTTATCCGTTCTTGACTAGCCGCGATATCCTCAGATGTCATCGGATTATTTTCGCTGACAATCGTAATGTTCTTCTCTTGCCCCGTTTCCTTGACACGCATAGTAACATCCAAAATTCCATTGATGTCGTACGCAAAAATCAGTTCCAGTGTCAATCGCTTTCCTTTAAACTCATTGGGAATATCGTTAATCCCAATTCCTCCAAGTTTTATGTTCTCATGGGCGTAATACCCTTCCCCCTGATATATATCCATATAGGGTGCCTCTGATGTGGTGGTATAAATATGACTGGCTTTTACCGGCAGTACAGTATTTCGTTCGATGATCACACTCATAATCGGCCAAGCTGGATTTTGAGGATTATGGATGTCAGTTCCAAGAGAAAATGGGCACACATCTGTCATCAAAACATCCTTGATATCTCCCTGTTGTTGTTTGATACCACAATATACACCAAGACCAAGTGCCACCACTCGATCGCCGCTTGGCAACTCCTCCACTGGTTTTCGAAACAAATGGGCAAGATACTCCCGCACCACTGGCATCTTACAAGTACCACCAACCGGTAACACGTCTGTAATATCCGTCGGCATTCTTCCACTATCACGGATTGCTTTGCTCATTACTGTCTTCAATTTCAAAAACAATTCCGCTGATATTTCAATTAACAACTCTGAAGTAAATACAAAGGAATACGCATTTTCTTGATATCGATAATGAAGTTCTGCCGACTCCGACTCCGTTAACTCCATTTTACATTTCTCAGCACGACGAAGCAAGATAGCTTTTTCTTTCGCTTCCATTTTCTCCCAATCAATGTCATTTTCCTTACAAAATCGCTTCGCAATCACCTCGTCAAAATCTTTACCACCAAGATGATTGTCTCCGGCGATGGTTTGAATCTCCACAATATTCTCAAAACACTCCACCACCGATACATCCAAGGTTCCACCGCCAAAATCTACCACCAACACCGTTTGGTCTTTCTCCTCCTGCTGCATCCGGCAAGATAAGGCAGCCGCTGACGGTTCATTGACAATTCGCTCACATGGGATACCTGCCAGTTTTGCCGCCGTTTTTGTAGCATAGCGCTGATCATTGTTAAAATATGCAGGCACGCTAATGATAACCTCTTCCACTGCCTCTCCAAGGTATGCCTCCGCATCCTCTTTTAACTTACTTATCACTAACGAAGATAATTCCTCAGGAGAAAATGTGTAATCTCCCAACTTGTATCTCTTCTTTGTACCCATATATCGCTTAAACGTAGCTGCTGTATGTTCCGGATGGGTCACCAATCGCTCCTTTGCTGGTTGTCCCACCAAGATTTTCCCCTCGTCCACAGAAACAACACTTGGTGTCAGCTCGCTCCCCAGTCTATTTTTAATTATTTTAGCTTCTCCATTTTCCCAAACCACTGCCAAACTATTGGTGGTTCCAAGATCAATCCCGATAATCGCCATAACGTTCCTTCACCCCTTCCATTAATTCATTCCACTTTTTCTTTTCCGATGAGGTGCAAAAATATCGTCCCGTATACACTTCAAAAAGTTCCTCAAGAATCTCATAATATTCTCCCATGGATAAAATAACCTTTTCCTTGCTATCCTCTTCTGTATCATGTTCGGATATAATCACATGAGAAAAGACATAATTGTCCCCCTCTTTTACTGCATACAAATGTCCCTCGGAATACAATTCCCATTCGTAATTGGACTGTTCGGCAAAATTCTTCAAGTGATCTTCCAAAATTGTACGATATACAATTTTCATACTTCCTTTGTTGGCAGACCTCCACATACGAGTGAAGCCCTCTTCAAAGAAATGATCCTTCACCCACTGGATTCGATTTTCCTGAATCACGTCACAATCTTCATTTACCTGAATACGATCTCGCTTGGATAAGAGCAGGTTGTATAGTTCTCTACCTACTTGTGAATTGCATTTCGCATAAAGTTCATCATAAAATAATTGGAACTCATCCAAAAATAACTCCGAAAACAAATCATTTTCAAATACAAAATTATAAAACTTCTGATTCATAAATTCTGAATCCAATTTGTATTTGTCATATAACTCGCTGGTAAAAAACTCATGCACTTGAGCACGTTCATCTTCCTTCAGCGCTGTGGAACTAAGTCGTTTCACTTCCCCCATGAGCCACAAAATATCTTGAACTCGTTGTTGTTTGGTTCCCATTTGCGATTGAATCTGTATCCCTTGCGCTTCGATGGCTTGATAAAAAGGCTCTGCAACCGTCCACCAAGAGGATTTCTTGGCTTGTACCAAATCAAATCGATCAATCAAATACAAATATATCTTTTCATCTAGACCGGTATAGGTACGAATCAAAAAACTTAATAATCGAAAACAACGTCGATTCAATGCTGTCACACCATTATGTATCGCAATGACATGTGCAAACTCCGTCATATACTGTTCCCACAAGGAAAGCTGATTCCTTACACTTTCCTTTTTCAAATTGTGGTACAAGCTATAATAAAGCCAACTCATGTAAATTTCATTATATCTGTTTGGCGCATGATACGCATCCAGCACCGTTTCGATTTCCTCATGACTTAGCAACACATCTTGTAACGCTCGAAATCCATTTCCGAAAAACTGCTCTGCCTGTCGAAAACAAGGTTGGTATGCATAATAAAGTTCTGTTACCAGTTCAAAGGGTAAAGATTCCACCGGATATACTGTCTGTTCCTTTAAGAATCGTGCTAGGCACATTACAAACTGCTCTTGATACTGAACTTCCAGAAATTCCCTTCGCACCATAAACTCCTGCCACTCATTCTGGTTTTCCCGGGAAAAATGCTCAGCAAAAGCGGTCAATGCCACCTCTACTTCGTAAGGCACCTGACCCCATATCGCTTGCTCGTATCTCAAATCATTTTCTTCCACAGATGTGTCAGGATGCTCCTCGATCTCCTCTGTGACAAATTCAATTTGATCAAATCTGGAGTTTTCTATTGGCATATCCGAAGTCTCCGTTTCCTCTCCCATATCCCAAATATCCAGTTCCTCTTCACGATCGTCTTTCGCATACTGCAACGCTGCATGATATGCCTGATATATCTGCTGAAATTTCTCCGGCTCTCGTTCCGGATGATACACTTTGACCAATTCGGAATATGCATGACGGATTGCTTTTATATCTGTCGTTTTCTCAATGTTTAAAATTCTCCAAATGTTCATTGTTAGATTTCTTCCCCTCTCTTAAATTACATGACGTACCCGAATTTCCTTTTGTTTTATCTTTCACCCTCCATATATTTCTTACACGCCCGAATCATCTTTTTCGTATCCTTCCAGCGTCCCTTTTCCTTTTTATTTCCCAATGTAATCAACACAAAAGAGCGTCCTTCATAAGTATAAACACCTGCGAAACAATACTTTGCCACGGTACCACTTCCCGTTTTTCCAACACAGTAATATTTCTCATTTTTTAAAAGCAAATTGGTACTCTCCACTTTATGTACCTTTCCTCTTTTACTCTTCAACGTATATTTTTTCTTTTTCAGAATTTTACGAATGGTATCGTTGTTATACGCATACTTTGTAATCTTGGCAAGATCTCGCGCCGTGGTATGATGAGTCTTTTTTGTATACAAACCATTTGGCGTACCAAAATGCGTATTTCTACAACCAATTTCCTTTGCCCTTTGGTTCATGTCTCTCATAAATTGCTTCACGCTTCCACTGGTTCCTTCTGCAATCGCCACTGCACAGTCATTGGCGGAGCGAATCAATGTGGCATGGAGTAGATCATTTAGTGAATACCAGTCCCCACGATTCATGTAAATCTTTACCGCCATGGTACTACTTGCCTTTGCTGATATCTTTACCTTTTTGTTCAAAGAGCTATTATTTTCCACCGCTACGATAGCCGTAAGTAGCTTCGTGGTACTAGCATTTTCACACTTCTTATCTGGATTTTTACGATATAAGATTTCCTCTGTGTCCATGTCCATAATTATGGCATATTTTCCAGTGATGGACAAGTCATTGATGGGCATGTCTTTTTTAGCATCAACCGTATTTCCTTGAAAACCCACAAGAATTCCCAATAAAAGTAAAACGAAAAACAATTTACGTACTATCCTATTCTTCAAATTCCATCGCCTCCCTAGCATGTCCCCGGTGTATCCCGATATGACCGATTCCCAACAGCACTGTAGCGCCAACTAAAAGCATGTTATCACCAAATAATCCCAACAGAATAAATGCGATTACTGGTAATGTAGCTCCCGCCAACGGAATCCATGCAAAACTCGAGTAGAAGTCTTTCATGGTTTTCTCGCTTCGGAAATAGCGCATCCAATAACATTCATAAAGCACCATAAAAACCAAGGCCAAAATCAAATATAACATACGTGCAGGAACATGAACTCCACCACTAGGCACCCATATGATTTTCGGATTAAAATCAGTAAATATGAGCACAATTCCTGTCACTAGAACCTGACCGATTTTTTCGAAAACAACCAGTACTTTATTCTCGTTTGTAACATACTTCTCGTAATCTTTTGGCTGATGTTTTGTCCAAATGATGTTGGGAATGAATAACATCAACAAAAAGATCAAACCTACGTAAGAAAAACCAAACTGATATGGGCTGGGATAAATAATTTCATTCGCCACATATGTTGTATGAATAATGTCTCCGTAATGTGCTTTTAACGCCCCTGCCATAAGTTCAGAGTCTGTTATGTTCGTATGTAAGGAACCATAGATTCCCATGATTTTCGTCTGCCCAATGGCATCATATGCCCAAATAAAATTGGCAATCATTTTTTCTTCGCGCCAATCCCAATCCACCGGATCCTGTCGCTGATACCATTCCTCACCTTGCTTGATATTTTCTTGCGCAAGTTTATATTTTTCTGAATCTTTCAGCCCATTTTCCTCTAGATATGCAAGATATCGCATCCCTGTGGTTTCACTTTGATGTCCTACATCCGTTCCATGAAAAATCGTTTCGGGACACTCCTTTTTTATTCTCTTAAAAAAATCCACATAATCTGACGTGTAGGAAGCCGTACCTTCTGAATCGGCATGGGTTTGATTTAAAATATCATCCGTGTCTTCCTTCATCCATACATTGAGAAACTCTGCTGTATAATATGGCAACTCAAGAAATAGATCGCGCATCCCCTCCTGCTCATAACACTCTTTCCATGCTTGAAACTCTACATCATAGAACTGTTTTATACCATGGCTTTCTCCGTAAAGCTCAATCCTTGCCTCTTCTATCGTACCTCGGTTTTGATTGGCATCAAAATAAACCCATATACGAATTCCTATCAAAAGAATACTCAAAATACTAAATGCAATTATTGCCTTCGTCTTATTATTCATTGCCTACTCCATTCCTAACTGTTCTTTTCTTCTGCCATCGTTTCTTTTCTACGAATCAATGTCATACCTACTCCACCGCAGAATAATGCAATTCCAAGTAAAATAAGCACATCACTCACAACAACACTTTCCTTAAAAAGAAATGGTGCAATTTCTTGTAACTCTTCGCCATAATACATAAACACAACAGAAACCGCATTGTTTAAAAAGTGCATCAAACACGTAAGGAAAATACTTCCTGTCTTGTATACCACATAACAAAATACAAACCCTAACAATCCTGTTGTGAAAAATTTACTGAAACTCATATGGAAAATTCCAAATATGGCAGCTACAATCAACATCGCTGGCACCATCTTGAATTTATTTCTTGCAGCAGACAAGAGATATCCACGGAAGAGTACTTCTTCGCAGATTGCCGGCAAAAGACCAATCATTAATAGCGCACCGAAAAATGGCACGTCTCCCAACAATAATTCAAAACTCTGATTGACTGTTTCAACATCTTTCGGAAAAATCTTAGTCAATCCTGCAGAGCACACCACCACCACAATAAACGTGGCAATTTCTAGTAAAATAGCGCCTATAACACCTGTGCATTTTGGTGTTTTCAACGACAATGTCTTCTTAAAATCTTTCTTTGTATACCAGATCATTAGTAATGGCATTCCTATAACAATAAGCTGATTTGTCAACAAACCACCAACCAATGATTTCATTTGCACCATTGTTCCCAAGTAAATATACATCAGGAAACTCACTATTACCACTAAAATAGCATCTGAGAAGTTCGGAACACCACCCTTTTTTAATTCCTTTCGCCTTGTAAATGTCTGGAGACTTACGCCCCCTTCCCCAAACAATATTTCCTCGCTATTGTATATTTTACTAAGTGCCCATATTGCCAAACCAGCATAGGCAACATTTGTAATTAATACAATAAAAATCAGAGAAAACTCATATTTAAATAGCAACAAATTGGTAATCAATAAGCACACATTCGCAACGGGAATTGTGGCCATTACTTCGTTGAATTCAACATTTGGAATAAAGCTAATATATCCAGTAAACATGACAACTAATAACAATGGTGTAACATAATTATTTGCTTCTTTAAATGACTTTGCAAACGCGGTAACACACATGGTAATCGCACTCAAAAATAGGGCAAATGTCAACACGCAAAGCAATACTATAAGCGCTGCCGGGATAAATCCTGCCAATTCAACGGAACCTGCATCCGCGCTGGTTGTGCTTACAATATTATACAAAAACGCCGCCATAAATCCCATGGATATCATATTTAACAACACCGATACAATCGAAATGGTCGATACTGCCAAAAACTTTCCCATGATCAACTCATTATTCTTCACAGGAAGTGTCAACAATGTCTCCAACGTCCCTCTTTCCTTCTCTCCTGCTGTTGTATCAATTGCAGGATACACGGCTCCCATCAAAATACTTGTGATAAGAAGAAACGGCAAAATCATTCCCATAATACTTCCCAAGCGCTCCTCGTTATTGGAATGATCTTTCTCATCTATAATGACAGAATTCATTATGTCATCTGCATTCAAATTCATTTCCTTCAATATAGTCGCTTCTTCACTCTCTTGATACAATTCTAATTTTGCTTCAATCATATCCAGAGCGGTGGTAGAATTTTTTATAGAAGACAAGTAATTTACTTCAAACGCAACTTTCTTTCCCTCGTTACTCACCTGAATATAAGCATCTATTTCCTCTTCTACCAATTGCTTCTCTGGTTCGGTAACCTCTATTACTTTTAAATGATATTCTAATTCATCTTCGGTTTCTTCGATTATTTCCACCAATTTATCCTTGTCATACTGTACTCCCTCCACATCCTGAATCGCAATTTGATACTCATTCGTCTGCATTCCTGTTGTGATCTGCGTGGAAATAAACATGGAAACTGCCATAATAAGGGGATACAAAATCAATGGCACAAGAACCATCATAATCATGGTCTTCTTGTCGCGTAACAAGTCTAAAATCTCTTTCTTATAGATTGCTTTGATTTTCGTACGCTTCATCCTATTTGTCCTCCTTATCTTGTATCAACGAAAGAAAAGTATCTCTCAAATTCGTCGTTCCTGTCATCTTTCTTAGTTCTTCCGGAGTGCCGGTAGCAATCACCTTACCCTCATGAATCATTACAATACGATCGCACAAAAACTCCGCTTCTTCCATGTAATGCGTAGAATACAACACACTTTTTCCCGCTTCACGTTCTGTCTTCATAAACTCAACAATGGATTTACTACTAATAATATCCAATCCCAAAGTCGGTTCATCAAATATGTACACATCCGGACTATGAAGAAGACATCTGGCGATCGATACACGCTGCTTTTGACCGGTAGAAAGCCGCTCAATCCGGTTATCGATAAAATCCCCCAGATCAAGCACATCAATGATTTCACGGATTCGCTTTTCTGTCTCCTCTTCTTCTAATTCATACAGATCACCAAGCATCCATAACAATTCTCTTGCTGACAATCGACGATACAGTTTTGTATTTTCAGACAGATAACCAATACGCTTTTTAAGTTCAATCTCCTCGGTAATCTCCCTTCCTTCCTTATCCGTAATAATCACACTTCCTGCCGTTGGACGCATCAATTTTCCTAACATTCTGAGAAGTGTTGTCTTTCCCGCACCATTTGGTCCTAGCACTCCAAGGATTTCTCCTGTTTTCACTTCAAAGGATATATCGTCCACTGCATTAAACTCTATTTTCACATTTCTTTTTTCTGTCTTGCTAAACGTCTTTACCAGTCCCTCGGCTCTGATCATGTTGTTCTCCTTTTCTTCGCATAAAATCTTCTGCGATACTTCATCTCTGCATAGGTTACAATCTGCTTCATATAAATCGCATCATAGGCTCCGCCCACTGCACCAACAATCGGAATTCCTTGCAAAAACTTCATATACAAAAGTTCCTTTGACAGACACCCTGCGGTTTCCTTTATACAATCATCCAGATTCGCTTCCTTTGTGTATTTACTATTTTCGATATAATCGTTTATTTCTGCATTGATTGCCACTAATTTTTCACCATAGGACAATGCGCCCTGAATCAGAAGAAGAACAAAACGTTTTTCCTCCTCGTCCTGATAATCAAATCCATAATTCAACGCAATTTCATACACACTTCGAAGCATCGTTCCCGTGAGAAGTGCAATGTCCGGAAGCCCAATTCCAAGCACACCAAGCCCGATTCCTGACGCCCCAGACACCAAAAGATTGACCGCACCAGAACCAATTGCTTTCTTCGAAAACGCCTGTAACGATTTGCGAGTTCCTCGTACTTCATCGGTAAATTCATTGATCTCATATGCTTTTTGCAACTCGTCACGCTTATAGGTTTTCTCTATGATATTTGTCCCTTTCTCAAACATCAGATAAAATGCCTTAGAAAATGCCTTATCCAGCGTACTTTGCAAATTTGCTGGTATCTTCTCGGCAAGTTTTTGATTCAATTTGGAATCCACCTTTTGCCTGCGCTTATACAGATAAAAAGTTTCTCTTCGCTCCAATCTTTCCCATTCTTTTTGTAATGGTGTGCGTTGTTGTCTCATATATTTCCCTCCAAAATCAATCAGTCACTCAAACAAACCTCTTGCTTTCAATTCTCATTCGTAGAATTATCCCAATACTTAAATTCATATCCATCCTCTGGCTCTCCAATCTGGTATCCTAATTCCGCTGTTAATTTTTCTTTCAACTCTTCGTACCAATCATCCCAGCATTCATCAGGCATAATCCCCATCAACTGAATTCCACTAGGCTCAACGGATGCAGTTATTTCTACACCATCGGACTTCCATGTAGGATACGGTTCGCCCTCAACCCAATATTCCATTGAGCGATACACCTTTTCAATTCGGTCCCACACCTCATCAGGAGCAGTGTAATGTATATTTAGATTCACATCATGTTGGTCCATATATTGCACCTCACAGCTTCTTAATACAATTCATAATAACACTAATCATCATTTCTTTTTCGTCTGGTTTAGATTCTGCAATCATAATCGTTAACGCAACTAAGGTATGATCGTCAATAAGTTTCTCCCCTTCTTCGAAGAGCGCATTATTTTTATCCAAAAAATACAAAAACATTGTTGCAGCAATTCTTTTATTCCCATCGTAGAAACTGTGATTCTTGGTTACAAAATACAATAAATTGGCTGCTTTTTCCTCTAGACTTTCATATATTTCCTGCCCTGCAAACGATTGGTATATATTACCTATGCTTCCCTTGAAGGAGTCATCTTTTTCTTTCCCAAACAAATCTGATTCATTTCCAAAACGCATTGTTGATATCACATTCATACATTCTTCATATGTTAGAACATATATTGATTCGTTCCCTACTGGTCTTGTCATATTCTGATGATCATAAGAATCCAACAAATCTAGTGCTGTACTATATCTTTCAATAACTGACAAAACTTGTTTGCCATCTAACGCATTTTCTGTACGTTTCATTATTCGTATCACCTCACCAAGTTGATTGATACGACTATTATTTACAGCATATCCTTTAATGATGTAATCCTTCAATACTGAATTTGCCCATCTGCGGAACTCAACTCCTCGCTTGGATTTTACTCGATATCCGACGGATATGATCATGTCTAAATTATAATGTTCAATTTCACGTTTTACATCTCTAGAACCTTCTTTTTGAACTGTCGCAAATTTTGCGACAGTTGACATATCAAGTTCTTCCTTAAGCGCATTATTAATATGTTTTCCTATTGTTTTTACATCTCTTTCAAACAACTCAGACATCTGGGCTCTGCTTAACCAAACAGACTCATTTTCTAGTGTAACCCTCAAAATCACACTTTTGTCACTAGCTTCAAAAAGAACAATTTCGTTCGCCTCCTTCATCTAATCCCTCCTTTACTTGACTTATCCTCTTACATTTTCCACATACTACCCCAAAATCTCCTCCAGAATGTCCTCCATATCTTCTTCTGTAATATCATACTCTTCCAGCACGCCAGCTTTCAGGTTTTCGTACAATACAGCACCGTCTTCCTCATCCTGAGAATAAAAATCCTCATTATTTTCAATCCCGAATTCCTTCAAAATCTTGGCAGCAGCTATTTTTGCCAAGTCCACTTGCGAGCACAATTTCTCGATAAACTCCTCAAAGTTATCTGCCAACACTGTAATGGCATAATCCCATTCCTGATCAATATGTACCACCTTCGGCTCCCCATCTCTTCCACACTCACGATAATCCAGAAAAATCATATCATGTCCAGCCGATGGACAATCGCAAATCGCCACACCGATATCCGGGTACTCCCATTCCTCAATCCAGAATTTACTACCATGCTCTCCGCACAGAGAATATGTCTTTTCCCTGCCAATTCCATATATACCCGTAATGCCAACATGGTCATCTGCCCATGTAGTTGGTGTATCACATGGACAGTATTGATTTTTCGGAATTCCACCATTATGCTTTTTCATCAGATAAATATAAGATGCAGGTAATTTGTACCCTAATTCTTGTTCAACTTCCTGTATCATTTCATCCGTTACATCCAAGGATACATAGGCCTCTAATGCATATTCGTCATCGTCCCAGAATTCTTCTAAATTGATCTTTTCAAACATGGTCTTATCTCCTTTTACTAAACATCAAATTTTCAATCATAACACTCTTAGAGATTACAAATTCTACATACTGCATTTTGTCCGTAATTAATCATCCATGAACGGACACCAATTTGCATTACCCTCACAATGAGGACAATATTCACAAGCTACTCCTCCTACATGATGTATTCGTCCATCGCCCTCTTTTCTTGAACTTATCCTTCCCTTTTCTGTTTCAATTTTTCTACCACAGATAGGACACTTTTCAAGTTTATTATCAAACACACTATGACAACAATTGCATATTTTATATTTTCCCATTCACAATACCTCCACAAATCAAAGTATATGTATCCTCGTCTCCTTATGCTCGAAAAAACGCATCTATCTCTTCCAACGCCACATTTGCATCGCGATCTGGATTTAGCTTTGCTACATCTTCCTCCACCAACTGCACCCCATCATATACTTTCTGAACAATGTCCATATTGATATCCATCTCATAGTAATACTTTGCCCATTCGCACCAATCTTCGGCACTTTGACAAATGTATCTCAAAAGGTACTCCTTTCCCCCATCATTACCGTCCATTTCATTCTGCATCCACATATCTGTTTCATCTGTACACCACATACAGAATGTTGTATTATCCATAGCATCTTCATCAAGGAAATTTGTAAATTCTGTTGGCACGCCACCATATATGTATTCAAAAAATTCTGCATCCCATTCGTCCGCAGCAAACTGATTGCACTCATTTTCATGATCAAATCCTTTTATAAATGCACCATTTGAAGTAACATAAATGGTAAGGCTGTCGCCACTTCCATTATCAATCACATAACCATGTCCGCCATCTAGTTTCTCGGCTGAAATCAGGCGAAGCCAAGCATCTTTTTCGGCTACCATTATGATATCTAAAATTGCCATTACTTTCAGATACTTTTCCAATTTTTCTGTCGTTATGTACTGTGTCATATGCGTCCCCCTCTCAATAAAATTCCACCGGCTTATAACTCTCCAAATCATTTACATTCCCATACCCAGAGAACTGATGAAAGATAGCCCCACACTCTTCTTCAGAGCACACTTTCTCAACCAGTCTGGTATTGTCCTCTTTTTCTATCCCTAACTGAACGATGATTCCATTATCAACTTGACATGCCTGTACATATCTTATGCCATAACGTGCTTGCTCCAATGTCAATGTCACAAATTGGTCAGCATCTTCGTACATTTCTTGCAAACATGAATCAATATCTAACTCAGAAAAATTTGAAATAAGACCATTTTGAGTTTCCAATGTTGCATTCTCGATTGGCTCAACCTTTTCAAACACTACCTCTGTTGTTTTCTTTTTAAATAACTTTGAAAATAGACTCATTTTCACAATCTCCTTTCACACTACAAATTCGCAGTCGCTGTAACCGAATCGATTCCCCATATCACAATACGAAGAATTCCACTCGCCTCTCTTCCCATTGTAAAAATACAAAAACGGAATCGTCAGGCATGTTCCTAATTGGATGATGGCATACACTTTATCAATAAAAATAAAATACACCACCGCATAAAAGAATGTGTGTTGTTTTAATTTCTGTTCTCAGCAAAATTAAGATTGGGAGAACTGACAAACTAACAATTTGACTATAACTTCATAACAACCTCAACTTGCTCCACTTGCCTGCTTCCAGTAAGTGTTTCTAAGGTTGTTACTACTTCATTTGTTATTTCAAACCCTAAAGACCGATACATACTCTGTGCAATTATGTTCTCTCTCTTTGTTTCCGTGGTATATATCTCATTCTAACGTGGAATATTTAATCATAACAGTCCTCCTTAGAACATTTACGAATTCAAATTTATCAAATTGCTATGTGACATATGTTAGTTCACTTTTTTTTATTTTCTCCTTTCAGATCAAAAGACATATCTTTTTCCTTGTATATAGCAACTGCAAAACAACTGGCTACAATAAACATGAATGCTCCCCTCACGCTTTCTGCCAACAACAATTCTCTGCCATTCATCCATATGATTTTTGTTTCAAAATCAAAAAGAAAATGTACAAGAATTGCAGGAATAATGTTCGATGATATTATGGTCATCTCCATTGCAAGCCACCCGAAAATCAAAGCATTCAATACCGTTAAAGCAATCTCAAATACATCACTTCCTGTGAAAGCAGTTGCGATATGACCAAAAGCAAAAATCAAAGTAGATACTAACACGATTCCTCTAGTGGAAAATTCTTCTCTTAAATATCGGGGGATGATTCCTCTAAAATATATTTCCTCAGATATTCCCACAAATAGGTACAGAAACAAACTACCCAATAGATAGCCTATTGATTTTATGCAGAATCCTTTTATTGCTACTGGAATAAAAATCACAAGAAGAGGTATAAAATAAAACACCTTTTTACAATTACGAAAATTTATTTTATTTAATCCAATCTCTCTCCAATTCCACTTACCACTAAAAACCAAAATAGCAGGTGGAATCAAAGCCATTACCATAAATGATCCTTGTAAAAATAATGTTGGAACAGCATCCAAAGAAAAAATTACAGACAATGCCCCTGATACAATCGGAAATAACAAAATAACAAAACACCATAGTATTGATTTACAAATAACCAATATTTTATTTTTCATAATTATGTTCCTTCTCTATTTACAATAACGTTGCATTTTTTCGATTTTATTCCTAATATTTTTCCAAATATACAAACTGTAATTCTTCTGTTACCTCTTCTTCTTTAAATACTTTGTAACCAAGACGTTCGTATAATTTTATATTATCAATGCTTTTCGTGCTGGTAAAAAGTTCATATCGTTGACTTTGGTATTCTTTTTCTATCTCAAAAAGAAGATTTGTGCCAATACCATGTTTTTGTTTTTCTGGATGAACCATCAATTTCCCGATATAAACTGTTCCGCCTTCCGAATGCGCTCTAACAGACCCTACAATCGTACCCTTTTCATCTACCGCTTTTAAGATAATTCCATTTTCAAATTCAATTTCAACTTCCCTCAATGTTTGTTTCAATGGCGGGATGTTGGGATCCTTGAAAAGCTTAGATTCACTTTGGTATGCCAAATATTGCAGTTCAAGTAGTGTTTTCAAATCTTCCTTTTGAGCTTTTTGAATTGTTATCATTTTCATTCCCTCGTTTATTACATAATATCAACGTCATCTCTCACTTGAAATTTATTACAACACCGACAATATCGCCGCGAGAATCACCGCAAGAAGCGGATAACCAATAAGCGTTCCAATCCATTTCTTCGCAAGAGTTTTTTTAGGGATATAAGGCATCAACTCCTCCGTGCCTGGTATATACCATGCTTTGGTTTTACCTACCCAATACCAATCAATAAAGATTCGATCGAACAATCCTTCAATCATCAAAATAGTAGCTATCTGCCAAAAAATATCAAAAAATCCTCTTGCTCCATTGATAAAATAAACCATTGCAGGTATAAAGAATAAAATCGGAACAAATAAACAAACTGCTGCAATCGTATAGTCTTTCTTGATTTTTTCCTTTGTTGTAAGCCCTAATTCGACAACCTTTTGTTGTACTTCTGGTTCATAAAAATACACGCAACCCACAGGACCATTTGCGATTCCGATCACACATATAATGAGCAATATAAAACACATCGCCAAGCTTTCTATTAAAATCAACATGTCTTTATCCTCCCATTATTCCATATAATAACAACTATACCAGATTCTTCCGATTTTCTTTCCATTTTTGTTGGTAAAACACAAATAATCTCCACCAAAGGTTCGAACCATTTTGTCTGGATAACGATTTTTAAGAATTTTCTCCGCTGCCTCAATTGCCTTTTTCGTAAGACGTTTATTTCCATTTCCCAACTTGATTTCGTGGTCATACTCATACATACACACCACCACATCACCATAATCCATCACAGAATTAATATCCTTAAAATAGCCATGTTTTTTTATCGTTGAAACTTTTGGCTGGTAGCCTCCACTGAGTCCACCCCACTTTTTACCACCAACAACGGTAACCTTACACTTGAATTTCGCTCCATCCTTACTAGTGCAAGTAATCGTGGCTTTTCCTGTTCCAAGCATTTTCAATCTGCTTGCGCCACCTTTTTTCTCAACTTTACATACTTTTTTATTGGAGGATTTCCAGCTCTTTACCTTTATCCCCTCTGCTATAAGTGGAAAATATGTATAACAGCCTTTTCTAAATCCTGTATAATAATATGTCGTCAGTTTGGTGTAATTTAGTCCACGTTTCCTTACTTTGAGTTTGCAAGTATAGGTCTTACCATCATCTGCAACACAAGAAATCGTTGCATTTCCTGCTTTCTTTGTCTTGACAACGCCTGTTTTTTCATCAACCGTAGCCACTTTCGGATTCGATGACGAATAACTTCCCCCTGTTGCATTTCCTTTCATGCTAAAATGATATGTATTCTTTTCATAATACAATTTATCGTCGCAGGTAAGTTCCGCGTTTTTCACTGTGATTTTACATTTGTAAGACTGCTTCAGAAGTTCAGATTTCACCGTTATTGTGGAAGTTCCTTCTGCCAACGCCAGTAATCTTACCCATTCATTTCCCGGTGCTAAACTTCCTGCCGTTTTATTGATTGGATTCTCTTCTTCCCAGTTCGTCTCTGTGACAAAACCGACAACCGAAGGATTGCTTGATTTCCATGTCAGATTTTTATTGATTTTTTCACGAGCTTTCTGTAACGCACTATCGCTGTAACTACCCATCGACCATGAAATTATGGCTGACAAAGACTGATCCATCTGATTTACATATAATGTCATTTCCGTCCTCTCTAGCCCTAAGCGAAAGCACGAATAAATGCTTTTTGCCTCAGCCTCCATATTTCCTGATAACAACACAGAACACATCATACATAATGCCATCATAAATGCTTTTACTCTTTTTGTACTTCTCATACTTATCCTCCTTACTTCAAATACCTTCCAAAATACGTTTCCACTGTTGCTTTATCGTAACCATCTTCCCCACGCCAATACTCAACAAATGTCCAATCATTTCTTCCCGCAATCGGCCGATCATAAGACTTTGGTTGCAATACGCCGATACATGCCAAAATCTCTAGTATCGTCGCCCGCTCTGCTTTGTTTGACTTTAGCCCCGGGACATCCTTTAGCTTGTCTCTCAACGCACTGGGATAATCCTCTGGATCACAAGAATTGATTGCATTTAATATGCCTTTAAAAATCTCGACATCTGCCTCTGTAGGGTCAGAAATCTGTGCTTTTACAAATTGCTCTAGATCAAATAAAATATAAAGCAAATCTCCATGATTTGTGCCTCCCCATTTAATTCGTTTAAAATTCAAGACATTCAAATCTTCATCTTCATAAGACTCTAGACCAATGATACCATATTTTACATTGTCGCATATCTCACAAACACAAGTGGTAGGTACTTTCTCCCCATCCACGATTAAATAACCACTTACCTTAGGTTTATACTGGTGAACGGAAAACATTTTCGCGATGCTGTAGGAACATATTCCTGAGCGCCAATCCAATCGCCGTGTTGACAGGCTACTCAAAAAAGCTTTAACAACCTGCTCCTGTGTAATCGAGTTCACAATCTCCACAATTCTACGCACACCTTCATCGTGGGAGATTGTGAAAGAATCGAACATTAGCCCTTTTTCTTTTGCATATGCAAAATCATCAGGGGCCGTAACATTTTCATCTTTCCAGCCCTTGCTAGACCAATATGTACTCATCAAAATACGTTTTGCTTTTTTATCCATATAGACCCTCTACCTCTAAATTGTTAGCATTTTTTACTTCATTGATTTATAATCTGTTATGTATTAAGCAACAATGTTTCTAATCGCACAATATAGAAACGGCATATACATAAATAACAAGCTTAATCTTTCCCAAAGACCCTCATAAGAAAAAACTGTTTCGCTGAATTTCTCTTTATCTCCCATGATAAAAAAAGCAAAAAACATCAACGCGAACACAAATGCAACACTACAGACAATACCTTTCATAACATCACTTTCTTTAAAAGCACATATCCCCTGCAATAAAGGAAAAAACATCAATGTCATAAAACCAATTGCAGAACCTGCACCATGAATTTTAGATGCAAAAGTTACTTTTTCTTTTGACTCATTCACACTAAACAAACCTGATAAAATTCCTGCTCCTACTGCAAAAGTAGCAATCGAAAGAAAATTTAATACTGCTAATACACTTGAAACGATATTAACTTCTTTAAAAAACAAAAATGAACTTGCCAACAAAAAGATACCTAACCATACAAGCCAAGCATTATAAATCTTTCTTACTGGACTTTCAGGACTTCCCAAAACGCTCATAACCATGGTTTTGCTATTATAACCTTTATAAAAATGCTTCAATGTCCAAGGAAGTAAAAACTCGCCAATTATTGTTATCAATAAAAGTATATTATAAATTTTACTATCAACTATGCCATTCATTTTGATACCTCCCAATAAGTACTCCATGGACTAATATCATAATTGGCTTATTTCCATCAACAAATTCATGTACTACCATAAATGCCTCCTATCGATTCTAAATATTTGCAAACATAATTCCCAGAACCAAAACAGCAAACACGAAAGACCCGTAGCACAAAGTGCTACAACAGACGCGTAAGCGGCTTGGTTCTGGAAGTCTACATTTGAAGTCAATTGTTATTATTATTGATTCTGTTAATATTTTTACCTTTTCGTTTTTTATGCCAATTAACAATATATACAATTTGATAAATAACACAAATTAAAAAAGGAATTCCCACAGGAGTTGTCACTAGTCCCAAGCCAATTAGCTGTAAAGCACCACAAAAACCGTACCATCCATCGCACCAACTATCCATCCATCTAAAACCGACAATCCCACCATAGTAGACAGCCAAAAAGATAATAACAATGTACGGAATACACGTAATACCTAACACTACTTTATTTTCAAATATTGTTTGTTTCATACAGCTACTCCTTCACCAACTTCAAATCTTCTTTAAGCATCTTACTCCATACCTTCTTTCAAAAAACTATTTATTGCATCCACGTAAATTTGTGTATGTGTACCATGGATATTATGATTACTGTCTTCTGTTTCAATCAACTGCGCATTATCTCCTATTAGTGCAACTGCTCTTTCTGCTTGCTCTCTTGATGCTGCGCACAAATAAACTCCATTATCTGCCACATTTTCTTTTGCATGTAAATATACACAAGGAATTGTAATATCTGACAGAAGTTGCTCATGGGTGATTCCGTTGTTCCAAGTTAAATCATAAAAGTGCTCGCCATACAACATATCATATTGCTTTACATAATGAAAAGTAATAGTAGCACTAGCTGGCATGAAAAAGATCTTCACTTCTTCTCCCGGATGCTTTTCACTATAATGTTGTGCATAATTAGCAATCCCCGGCATAGAATCCTTCATAAACAACTTTCCCCAATAGCAATGTCTTAAATAATATGCCTCCCAGCATTCTGATTGCTCCGAAGAAATATAGTCATGCAACGGTTTGTATGTATCAAGATACGCAAAGCTATTCTCCCAATTTTCTCCTTGTGTTGAAAATACAGGGGGATCCTCTAACACAACCCCTTTAACCAGTTCACTACCATATGCAGCAACATATGCTGCCGTCAATGCTCCATTTGAATGTCCACTTACAACTGTTTCCTGCTTTATAACATTCTCAATAAACCAAATAATATCATTACCATTTACATCTAAATAATATAATTCCTCGTTATGTGTAGATTCTCCATGCCCATATACATCAATTGCATAGATATGCCAATTCTCATGTAAATCCGGCATAACGGAAGAATAATCCTCCCACGAACCCATCTGTCCATGAATCAGTAAAAGAGCCGGTCCATCTCCTTCTAACTCCCCATAGTTAATAACGTTTCCATTTGGAAGTGTAACATGCCTCTCCATAACACCCAATTTCTCAATCTGCTTCATATCTTTTTCCCACCAATGCAGATTTTGATAACACAAATATACTAAGATACCGATGCCAACTATGAGCAACACTAAAAATACAATTCTTAGAATTTTCATCATTTTCTTCACCATAGTTTTAATTCCTTTCATAGCTTATATC
>JAZNJZ010000011.1:0-15803 GCA_045578325.1 Eubacterium sp. | reverse complement strand
ACTCCTTCAAAATGAGTATCATAGATATGCTGAATCAGCGTTTTTCCAGTCTTAAGCACATACGTATATGGTACATGATGGAAAAACAAAAGAAGTTCTTCCGGACAGGTTTCCTTTTTGGCATATAGGGAACTCCATGGTTCATTATACTGAGACACATACCCAGTTCCTTCTTCGGTACGGTCCACACCAATTCCATGTAAATCCGCGCGATGATACGTTCCCCAGCGATCGTATTCGTAGCCGTCGATGTCTGGGCCATAATGATAATGTGGTGTTACCATCCACCCAATCCCTAATGGGGCATTGTATTTCTCATAAGTTGACCAAGATCCACAAAGCATTGGCACAACTACATCTACAACTTCTTTCTCTTTTGACAGAGACAGCATCGTCCACTCCTTTGCGATCTCTTCTGCCGAAAGAGAGGAATCCATTGCCAATCTACCAAATCCATACAGGTTCGCAGCCGCAAGATCATTTCCAGTCCAGTTTTCATCATCACCGGTATTTATAACTCCTGCCATACCACACAAACTCTGATGATACCGCTGTCCAGATACAACATTCTCTACTGTGGTTCCTTCACCACCTGCATAAGTATCGAATTCAAGTATCTCCTTCCACATTGGAATCAGATAACAATGATCAATCTGCTGACCAGTATACTCCTGCGCAATCTGAACTTCCAGCATCATATTGGTCTTTTTCAACCCACCAAACAATGGTGATACGGGTTCACGCACCTGAAAATCCATGGGACCATTTTTAATCTGCAAGATAACATTCTCCGCAAAGGTGCCGTCAAGCTCCATAAAGTGATCATATGCTGCTCTGGCACGATCTGTTTTGCGATCTCTCCAGTCCTGTCCACAGTTATACACAAAACATCTCCACACAACAATACCACCATATGGCGCCAATGCCTTCGCTAACATGTTAGCACCGTCTGCATGTGTTCGACCATAAGTGAAGGGGCCCGGTCTTCCTTCCGAGTCCGCCTTCACGAGAAATCCTCCGAAGTTTGGAATCACTTCGTACACATGCTTTATTGCTTTCTCCCACCACTGAATCACTTCCGCATCCAATGGATCGGAAACAGAAATGTCTCCCAATTCCATTGGTGCTGCAAAGTTTACACTGAGAAAAAGTTTGATGCCATATTTTGCGAAAAGAGCGGCATACTGCTTTACCTGATTTAAATATACATCTGTAATCAGATATGTTTCCTTCTGATGCACGTTTACATTATTGATCACAATGGCATTTGTACCAATGGACGCCATCATTCGCGTATACATTTCAATTCTTTCATTGTATAGAATCTCATAATTCTGATAGAAGAAAGAACGACCAGAATATCCTCTCTCGATGCTACCATTCATGTCATCCCAATGATTCATCATGCGAAGTGGCATAACCGGTGTATAACTGTATGGCATTTTCTCATCTATCTGATCCAGATATACCATGCGCAAAAATGCATAAACACCTTGCAATAGTGCTTCTTCGCTTTTTCCAAGAATAATAATACTATCATCCTCTTCACGAATCTGGAAGGTTTGTCTTTCCAAAGCTTCATTGTCTGCCCGTACTTCCAACTCTTCTACCACTTCCATACATACACTTGGTTCTTCAGTAATTTCAGAAAGAAGTTCCACTGGTTCCCCCAGCATTGCACTCATAGAGATACAATATTCTTCTCCCGCTGTCCTCGCCACACTTCCATCTGAAATTAGTACTGGATGATAATAGCATGATTTTATCTTTTCTTCTGGTATTGGTTTGTAATCTAACCAGCACTTTGTATACTTCATATTTTACCTCTTTTCACACTTCTCTATTCTTTGTAGAAGCAAACTCTTATTATTCTGGAATTACAACAGCATCTGTGTCATGAGTTACTACAAATTTCTCTGGTGCTTTTCCTGTGAGTGCCACACTTCGTGCATCCGGAAGACTTGTTCCCACATACACCTCATATTGACATGTATTAAGCATCTTAACGCCATCTTCGTTATAAAGCCCAAAGTCATCTGCTTTCAATGACAACATGATGTCTGTTGTTTCACCTGGTTTCAACGTCACTTTCTTCAGCGCTTTTAACTGATAGTTCGGAGCATCCTCCATACATGCTTTTACATATACTTGAAGTGTTTCTGCACCTTCCATATCTCCTGTATTTTTCATTGTAGCGCGGATTGCGATGCTATCCTCCAACTCAATTTTGTCGGAAGAAAGTTCGATACCAGAAACTTCAAAATTCGTATAGCTAAGACCAAATCCAAATGGATACAGTGCCTCGTTTTTCATATATCGATAGGTTCTATTTTTCATTGAGTAATCTTTAAAATCAGGAAGTTCTTCTGTTGTACGATAGAACGTAACTGGAAGCTTGCCTTCTGGTGAATACTCTCCAAAAAGAATCTCTGCAATTGCCTTTCCGCCTCGGGCACCTGGATACCATCCCTGAAGGATTGCCGGCACATTTTCATCTGCATAAGGAACAGCCAACGCACTTCCTGACAAAAGAATAAGAACAACTGGTTTTCCAGAGTTTACAAGTTCTTTCAACACCTCTTCCTGAAGACCTGGAAGATTCAAGCTTGGCTTATCTCCACTTGCAAATTCATTTCCTTCATCGCCTTCTTCACCTTCTAAGCTTGCATCCAATCCTAAGCAAGCAACAATGACATCCGATGCTTCTGCCACTGCACGTACCTCAGACATACGATCATTTCCTTGTGACAATCCTTGGCAACGATCCTTGCAAAGATGACAGCCTTCGGAGTAAAGCACTCTCACATCATCGCCAACATATCTCTGAATTCCTTCTAATATTGTAATGTACTCGGAAGCAGTTCCCTCATAGTTACCAACAAGGGCTTTACGATTGTTGGCATTTGGACCAACAACACCAATTGTGCCAATCTTAGATTTATCAAGAGGCAACATATTATCTGCATTTTTCAAAAGAATGGTACTTTTCTTTGCTGCTCTTTCATTCAATTTTTTATGAGCGTCGCAATCTACCACACTATAATCAATGACATTAAATGGAACCTTGTCCTGCGGATCAAAAAGTCCCAACTTCATTCTTGTTGTGAAAAGTCGCTCAACCGCTCTTGTAATGGTCTCCTCTGTCACCAATCCATCCTGCACTGCTTTTAACAAATTACCATAAATGTTTCCACAGTTAAGATCACATCCACGATTCATTGCCAAAGAAACGCTTTCTACTGGTGTAGAGGTAACCATATGGAATTCGTGAAAATCTTTAATCGCCCAACAATCCGATGTTACATGGCCTTTAAACTCCCATTCTCCACGAAGAATATCTTCCAAAAGACGTTTACTTCCACAACATGGCTCATCATTTGTACGATTGTATGCTCCCATAACAACCTCAACATCCGCTTCTTTTACACACGCCTTGAATGCTGGCAGGTAAGTCTCTCTTAAATCCTGCTCACTAGAAATTGCATTAAAACTATGACGTTCGTCTTCTGGTCCAGAGTGAACGGCAAAATGCTTCGCACAAGCTGCCACCTTCATATACTTTTCATCTTTCCCCTGCATTCCCTCGATAAAACGAACACCGAGACGTGATGTCAAATATGGATCCTCACCAAAGGTTTCATGACCTCTTCCCCATCTTGGATCACGAAAAATATTTACATTTGGAGACCAGAATGTAAGTCCCTTATAAATATCATAATCTCCATATTTTTGCTGTGCATTAAACTTAGCTCTTCCCTCATCAGAAACAGCTACCGCAACTTCCTCCAAAAAGTCTTCATCAAATGTCGCTGCCAAACCAATTGCCTGTGGAAAAACGGTGGCAGTGCCTGCTCTTGCAACTCCATGAAGCGCTTCATTCCAATAATTATAAGCTTTTACATCCAAACGCTCGATAGAAGGTGCACCATGCAATGTCTGATATACTTTTTCCTCCAATGTCATCTTGGCTACTAATTCCTTTGCTCTCTCCTCAAAGGACAAGGATTCATCCAAATATTTTTTTTCTTCATTCATACTAATTTCCTCCATGTTTTAAATTGTTATCTATGTAAAGAAATATTACATTCATTATATTCAAACACCTTTATTATCCCCACTCTACTAGTTAAATTATTATCAATCCCTTTTTTTTAAAATAGGGCTGACCAAAACAAACAAATCGTTTGTCCTGAACAGCCCCGTTATTCACTTACCCAAAAGTTAATTTAGAGTAAATTATTTTGTATGAGAAGCAGCAAAGTTCTTGTACTTCTTATTCATATCAGAAATCTTGCTATCCCATTTTGAGGAAATTGCTTCAACTTCTTTCGCTGGAGTTGTAGCACCTGCGTATACGGAATAACAGAAATCACCGTAATCAAGGTCACTGATAAGTGGCAAGAAGGATGTCTGTTTGTGCTCCTGCTCCTGCATCATCATCAATGTTTCATCTACAGCACGCTCATCCTTGAACTGATCATAATATGTCTGTTTCCAAGCATCATCAAGATCATATCCAGGAGTAGCTTCTGTATAAAGATCGTATGCGAATGCGATCTTCTCAGCTGTGTCTTTGTCAAAACAACTTGGCATAACAACGATGTTGTCGTTTGGAGTTGTCTTGTTAACTCCGCCTTCCCATTTCTGATTGTATGGGAACATTACGAATCCCCACTCATCTTCCATGCTAGCGAAAGCACTAATCTCATAAACTTCTGCAGTCTGCATTGCAACTTCAGAGTCACGGAATGCTGCTTTATACCAATCCCATGCAGCTCCCTCTGGTTTTGGCATGATATAACCTTTCTCCATAAGGCTCATACCCCAGTTCATAGCTTCGAGGAATTCTTTTGTACCTGTAGCATTTACATAGTCGCCCTCGTCGTTACGAGATACGAATGTTGCATTGTTGTTAGCAGCACACATAGGAAGATAGTATTTAGAGAAACTAGCAAGTGCATACTGATCTGTTTTACCATCTCCATCTGTATCTACTGTAAGTTTCTTACAATACTCTTCGAACTTATCCCATGTCCATTTTCCTTCAGCCTGAAGATCATATGGCTCTTCCTCATCGATACCTGCTTCTTTCAACATACGTTTGTTGAAGAATACACCACCACGTGGCTCAGCCTCTGGATTCATACCCCAAATACCATCACCAATGCTCATGATTTCAACAACTGTCTGATTCCATTTTTCCTCGTTGAAATCAAACTCTGGAAGTGTGGAAAGGTCATACATCAAACCTTTCATCAAAGGAGCGGATACCATTTCCTGATACAGATAGAACAAATGACAATTTGGGCTATTGGACATAACACCATTTACATATGTCTCCTGCATATCTGTATAAGAGTACTCGTTAGATCTTTTGATCTCGAAATTATAAGTCTTCATAATCTCCTGTCTGTACTCTTCTGTCGCTTTTGCGTATGGAGTATCACCTACCTCATCTGTAGTATACCAGTCACCAATAGTAACTGACATTCCTCCAAGATCATCAAATGTCTTCTTACTTGAAGAAGATGTTTGTGTAGTTTCAGATGGAGCACCTTCACCATTTTCTGGTTTCTTCTTGTCCTCACATCCAGTCAAGCATCCCACTGTAAGTGCAACAGTAAGACCCATTGCAAGCAATTTTTTCATGTTTGCCTTCATTTTTTTACCTCCTTAATTTTTATTGTTACACCGTTCCCTAACAGGAACGGTGATAACTACTTTACCATTCGCTTACATTACATCTTGATACCAGATTGGCTCAAGCTTTCTACGAATCCCTTCTGTGCAAAGAGATACAGGATAATCAATGGGAAAATAACCATCAACGTACCTGTTGCAATCATTCCCTGGGAATATGCAGTTGTTGCTTTCTTAGCAATACCACGCACATCCAAATAACTATCCAATGCACCAGCAATTCCTGAAAGTTTACTTGACAAAAGATCAAATTTCTCTCTCAAGAACATATTAGAATAGAAGGAATCTGTCCACTGCCATACATACGAAAACAGGAAACAAGATGTAAGAATTGGTTTTGCGTCAGGAAGCATAATCTTTACGAATGTTGCAACCTTACCACAACCATCCACATACGCAGCCTCTTCCAACTCTTTTGGAATTCCACGGAAGAACTGACGAATCATGTAAATGTACAAACCACTCTTCAGACCCATACATCCCAAACACATAAGTGCATAAGGTGTGATGGAGTTAAGTAAGTTCAGTGGTTCACCCCTAAGTAATTCAAAGATTCCGAAAATATCAAAATAACGGAAATTCAAGTACAATGAGGACTGAATTGTTGTTGGTGGAACCAAAATGGTAAGAATTACAGCTCCAAACCACAAATTCTTGAATGGAAATTTGTAACGAGCGAATCCATATCCAGCTAATGTACATGCAATAATCTGAAGTACACTTACCAACAAGGAAATCAAGAATGTGCTCACCAATGACTTCCAATAATCCATCAAGTACGCTGCAATCTTGTAATTATCCAAGGTAAAATGTCTTGGAATCGCAACAATTGTTGAATCATATAAGTCTCTTTCTTCCATGAAACTCAATGATATCTTATTTAACAATGGCTGCAAAATCATGAAACATAATCCAAAAAGTAACACAAAACGTATAATCTTGTAGAAAACTTCAAATGATTTTTTTCTCAATAAGTACCCGTTGGATTTTTTGTTTCTTTCAATAAAGGTTTTAAAATTGTTCGTCTTATTCATAATAGTACACCCTCTTAGAAATAATCAGCGAAACGATACCAAGTATAATTATAATACAAAGGAAATATACCCACGCCATCGCCGAACTAAATCCATAATTCAACTTGCCTGATACCTCTTCGGAAATCTTCGTCATAACAGTATTGTCTGTCTTCAAGAAGAAGTCGATTACGGTATAGATCACATTTACGAGTATCATAGAACTAACCATAGGGAAGGTAATCTTCCAAAAGCTTTCCCAAGCAGTACATCCCTCAATTTTTGCAGCTTCAAACATACTAGGTGAAATTGTCTGCAAAGCAGAGAGGAACATGATGATCTGAATACCAGATGCAATCGCAATGTCATATACTCGATTGATAATATCAAATACATATTCGAACATCTTGGACATTGGACTACTTTCTGAGGTAACCAGAATCTTTTCCAATACAGCTGTTACGCTGGCATCATTTGAGGTAGCAGAAATTACTTCTTTCATATCACTCAACAACGCATTGTTATATTCAATACCTACAATTACACCGGATGAAAGAATAACCGGAAGGAAGAAAATGGCACGTACAGCTCCTCTTCCTTTGAAATTCTGGTTCAACAAAAGTGCAATAAAGAAACTAAATATCAATGTTGCTGGTGTATTGATAACCACCTTAAGAAGTTCAGCTAAAAGCATTGGTACAAACTCTGCATCAACCAAGAAGGCATCTTTGTAGTTTTTAATACCAATCCACTCCATAGAAATACCAGTACCATCTGGCATCGGAGTTACCGAACTAAATGTCATCTGCAATGACTGTACCAATGGTACAAGCATAAACATGATGAAACCAAGGATAAATGGAGCAATAAACAAATATCCTGCTACTGCATTTTTAAATGCAAGAGTCTTTTTCTTTTTCTGCTTTTTCATTTATTGTCCACCTCCTACTGTAATAAAGTCTCTCTTTGGAATTGTAATTCCATTATAATCGTAATCTGCATAATTATAGTTTACAAATACTTCTTTTCCATTTTCATAACTTGTCTTGTAAACTCCATTTGCAATTTTCTCATGACCAATAATGTACTGATTGTAAATGTCTCCGAGATTTGTCTGGAACTTATTATAAAGTTCAATAGCTGTATCTTTCCAATCTGTGAAGTTACATGCATAGAACTGTGTAAAGTCACCATCCTGAAGTTCGCTTGTTGGTGCGTTCATAAAGGAATAGTACAAACCAGCTCCTGTCTCAGCAGATTTCAAAATCATAGTGGTCTGATCTGCAGCAAGGTTAATCGCACTACCTGAATAATTTACCATACCATGAAGTGCTATCTGATAAAATGGAACAGATTCATCAATGATATTAACAGCTTTCGTATCAAGATTAATATCAGTGATATAATTTGAATATGGTACAGCATACTGGTTACCTGATGTTGTCATAACCAATGAACCACTCTCTTTCAGAGATTTCATCTTGTCAGCCTGCATATTCATAGATTTTTCTCTAGACACTCTTGCACGTGGATTGTAATCTCCTGCGAGATTATATCCCACATCCTCAAAACTAATATTTTTGATTCCGTAAGAATTTCTAATTGTATTGATAAAGTTATCAATGTTTGCAATTGTGTAAGAAGGTTTAACTAAGTAATACTCCTCACTATTTGCAGAATCTTCGTTTGTCTGATAAATGATTGGATCAAGTGTGTACAATTCACAAATCTCACGACTTACGAATTTTGCAGCATCACGGTTCTGTCCAAATCCATCAAAAAGCTTATCCTTCATAACGTACATAAACTTACCATTCATGTACAAATCAAGTCCACCTGTACTTGAAGCATATGTACCAAGGCTCTTCATGTCAGATTTGTTACCAAGTCTACCGATCAAATTCACTTCAGCAGCAGACTTCTGTTTTACACCTGTATTGAACCAACCTGTATACTTCGCACTCAGACTTTCAACGCCAGCACCTTTCAGCTTCTTCAGAATCTCTTCTGCCTGGGCATATGTTGTAAGTGCCAAAGAACGAGTAACCGGATAACCGAGAATATGCTCTGTATTGTCTACAGCACCCAGAATTTCAACTGCCATCGGAACCGTTGACTCTTGTTTTTTTCTAAGCTCTGGATATCTGCTCTGCAAATACTTACGATATTTATTTGCAAGACTTACATAATCTGTCTTTTCTGTAAAGATATATCGCTGAGTCAGATTTTCTTTTGGAAGACTTTCCTCAAAGGAACGTACTGTTGTATCTGATTTTGCAGAAATATCCATATTCTCACCATGAACCATCTTGTAAACAAAACGACCATAGTTATAACCATTTGTCTTTCCAGCCACATCAGCCTCTACGCTAGAATATGCACTACCCTCTTCTGCAACACAAATCATAGCGCTACCTGCTGTTTGGTTAGAAATAGCATACAATGGGAATGAGGCTCTTGTTTCATCAACAACCATATCACGGCTAATTCCGTAATCCCAACCATACATCTCAGCCAAATATGTCTGCTGGCCAGTCTTTCCATTGTTGAAATTGATGATTCCACCTGTGCCGTCTGGTACAAGTACATATCCTTGCTCATCTTTGTTTGAAGCTTCCATATAAGGAAGAATCTTGAGCTCAACAATTGGATAGGACTGATTGTACTCGATTCGATCCATTGGAACCTTTACAATCAAATCTGCTGCATCCAAAATGTACTGAACCGTAATATCAAAAATAGGTTTGTCATCATTTCTGGACACATTGTATCCCTCGGAATCTTTGATTCTCTGCTCCTCGGTATATCCGATTTTGCTAAAGATTCTTTCCAAGCCTTTTGCCTTGGAGTCTGTAATCTTCTCAGACAAATAATACACCGATTCTTTTTTCAAGTTAGGGAACATTTCCAATGCCAACTGAAGATCTGTATCATCATCTTTTTTGCTAAGCTCTGTATAATTGTAATATACATAATTACGCTCAACTGACTTCCTCTCATTATCTGACATCTTTTCAAACCACTTAGTCATCTCAGATTCCTTGATAACCAGAGGACAAATATACAATTTTTCCAAATCACCCATAGTGTAGTGAACATTGATCTGTGTATCATTCACTTTCTCAATGGAGTAATTCCCATCGATGATGGATGACGTGTAATTGTTAATCTCTTTCTGTGTATCCGTACTATTTGAGTATGTCAACACCAAAGTAGATTTTAATACATCTTTCAACTGCCCTTTTGCATTTGCATATTTTTCAACATCCTCAGCAGAAGGGTTGGAACGGTATTCTTTACCATGAACTTTATCTTTCAGCACAATGCCTGTGGAATCTTTATCCACTGTCAACTCCAATGCGCTGTTACTAATGGTTGCCGTCTCACTATCCTTGTTTGTATAAGAAGTAATCTCTTTATACTGCTTTTCCGATTCTCCACAACCTGCTAATGTTGCAACAGAAGTGGCCACAGCAACGAAAAGTAAACATAATTTCTTTTTCATTTTATCCATTGACCTCCTTCTATTAATAGAATCTAAATACGATTTCTTTATATATCGAATAGAAATAAGAGAAACCGTCACTAATCAAACTGAAGAAGAGAACCAACAGGAACACGATAACCAACATTCCTACCAAGGTAAAGACCAAAGAACCCATTGCTTTACCAAGAAGGAAGTCGTGTATCATCATAACAGATGAAACAATCAAAAATCCACACCATATAATAGAAAAATATCCAAAATATGTATAAAATGCACCTTCTTCTTCTGTTACAAAGTTACTTAAAATAACCAATGGTAGCTGAATCAATACATATGGAGTCATCGCATACGCAGTACCCATATAAATATCTTTCAATGTACCTTTTCCTTCGAACAAAGTTGTCAAACACCAGTTTGCCACACAATACACTGCAAATGGAAGTAAAAATGTCATCACTTCCATAAGAAGGTTTACTTCATCCCAGTTAACTGGCTGGAACACAAAACTTGTAAAACCAAGTTTGAGCAAATTAGTAATCAACACCAATACAACCATAGTATTCGCAGCAGCTACTGATCCTCTCTTTTCATGTGTCAAATCCCAAAAGCCATCAAAAGGATGAACGATACAATAAAGCGAGTAACGCAATGTGTCACGATAACGAATCCAACCTTCCTTATTTAGAACACGTTGTTTTATACTCATCCTTTTTCTACCTCCTTTCTAGCCTTTGATACAAAGCCATAACCATATCCAAAGACAACAATTACAGCAAGAATCGCAATGATGATTCCAATATTATCTTCAAACCATTTCTTACGATATAACTTGTATGCCTTGGAATAATTGGTAGCATCCAATTTCAATTCAAAGTAATCCATTGCTTGTGTGTATCTCTTCTGTCTCAAGTAAGAACGACCAATACCAATATATGCCTGATCATAGTTACCATTTAACTTAAGAACTTTTTCCCATGTTGCAGCAGATCCTTCATAATCACCAACCTTGTACTGTGCAAGACCTTCGTTGATATATTTACCATACTCTGTCAATGTGAACTGAGTAATAGAACCGAGATTGGTATCCATTACAAGTAATGTATCACCAAGATCTTCCAATGCACATGGGTTAATGAAATATCCTGCTTTGTAACCATGTCCACCAAACGCATACAACATATTACCTTGGAAATCGTATGCAAACACACGACCTCTTGTATTGTCAAGTGCATAGTAAACATCATTATCAAGACAAGCAATATCTACAAATTTTGAAGCACCCTTCATTTCTCCTGTTCCATTCCACCACAAATCACCAACTGGATCTGTGTATCCGTTACGAACAAGAATATCGGTACCCTTTGCATTCAATTTACGAATTGGTTTTGCTTCGATTGGATTTGTTTCTTCATCAAATGTACCAATTGTAGCATAGATGAAGCCCTCTGAATCCAAGCAGAGATTGTTATACTCTGTTGGTACAAACAATTCCATCTGAGCTCTCTGCTCTTTTGTAGCAACAAATTTCCACAAGTACTGAACCGGATTATATGTAACCTCACTTGCACCGACAAATCCAGTAAAAGTTCCGTCTCCCGCAAACTCCATGAAACCTTTGTTTACGTTCTGAACCTGCGCAAAAATTCGTTTTGAACTATCAACAACCAGCTTCTGTGGAAGGAAATCTGTGGACTGATCAACAGTCTCATCTTCTGGTCTTGTGATAATCTTAACTACATTATTTGCCGCATCAAGATGAACAATACGGTTTTTACCTGTGTCTGCAATGTACATGTTCTTTTCCTCATCCACAAATACATCTTCTGGTTTGGAAAGTGAATCTTGTGTACCATTGTTATTAAACTCTTTCACCTCATCAACATATGTGAACACGTCATTCTCATATGTAAAGTGAACAATTCTATCATTTCCTGTATCAACAACATACATATCTACTCCTGTTGTGTACATTCCCATTGGCTCTACAAAGTTTCCACATGGGAAATCTGCACCCGTGAGTGTACGTGTTACAGAATATGCATCTGGAGACTCTCTGTCATATCCCCAGCAGTCATAAATGTATGTATAGTGATTGCCGTCTGTACTTGTGGCTCCAATTTCTGCAGTACTTATAAGGATGGACGCTACAAGTAACAAAGCAAATACAGATGTAATTCTCTTACATACTTTCATTTTTCATCCTCCTTATCAGTCTTTAATACCTGAACTAGCCATTGTTTCAAGAATGTTACTCTGCGCCATGATGAAGATGATGATTGGAACCATCATTACTACCATGGTAGCGGCAGATCCTACACCGGCACGGGATACACCACCCGCCATAATCTGCTGCAACGCATAAGGAAGCATCTTGTATTCCTCAGAATAGATATATACCTGACCTTTTGCATTCCAAAGGGCCTGAACTGAGAAAATAGTTACTGTCAACCACGCTGGCTTAACATTCGGCATAACAATCTGAAGATAAATTCTACCTTCTCTTGCACCGTCAATCTTAGCCGCCTCAATCAATGCATCTGGAATCTGTTCCATAAACTGTTTCATAAGGAACAATCCCATTGGCATAGCAAACGCTGGTACAATCAGTGCCAAATAGGTATCTACCCATCCAAGCGCAGACATAATCAAATATGTAGGAATCTGAAGTACATACACGTTAAACATGAGGGCTGACTGACAAAGGTCAAAGAATGCCTTTCCGCCAGGGAAGTCATATTTTGCAAGTACGTATGCCGCCATCGAACCAATCAACAAATGTCCTACTGTACCTACAAGAGTAGTAAGCACTGTATTAAACACGTAACGTGTAAATGGTACATACGAACTGGACATTACAACCAACAAGTCCTGGAAGTTGTTAAATGTCGGATTTTTTACAAAGAATCTTGGTGGATAAAGATAAATCTCATCCAATGGTTTAAATGCACTGCTTATGGCGTATACCAAAGGCATAACAAAGAACAAACCAAACAAGATTAACATAATGTAAATTCCCAAATCTCCACCACGGGAGCGATTTGGTTTTCTCTTTTTGAGCTTGATTAATTTCATCGCTGTTATACCTCCTATCAAGTTCCAACTTTATTAAGCATGGCCTGTATCGCCTTATTACAAACAATCATAACTACAAACAAGATTGTAGCGATTGCAGACGCGTATCCCATCTCGAATCGTGTGGTACCATAGTCGATCAAGTGAGTTACTACGGTTCGCGCCGCATAGTCTGTACTTGGGAAACCACAAAGTGCCATTGTTACGTCCGCAACACCAAAGGACTGTGTAATCGCCATAACGGCACCAAACAAAAGCATTGGTTTCATGTTTGGAAGAGTAATGTACCAAAGCTCCTGCCAACGGTTTTTAACACCATCCACATAACCAGCCTCAAACTGAGAAGCATCGATACCCTGAAGACCTGCCACGAAGGAAAGGAATCCAGTACCAAGACTCATCCAAAGTACAATGATGATAACTACTGTCATCATGTATCTTACATCAGTAAGCCACAAAACAGGCTCATTAATAATACCAAACTTAATCAAAAATGCATTTACATATCCATATGCATCACCACTAAACAGAATCGACCATACCATGTATGCCTGACCTGAAATAGTTGGTGCATAGAACACACATACCGCAAAGGCACGAATGTATCTTGGCAACTCGTTGATAAACCACGCAAAGATAAACGACATGATGTAACCAAGTGGTCCCGTAATAGCCGCCAGGAGGAATGTATTCTTAATCGCAATCAAGAATACATCATCCGCCAACAACAAATCGATATAGTTTTCCAAACCGATAAATCTCGCTGGTTCCAATACATTGTAGTATGTAAAACTATAAAAGATTGACATACATACCGGCAAGATATAGAAAGCAGTAAACACAATCGCATATGGAAGCAAGAACAGATAGCAAGTTTTCGCCATCTTTGCTTTTTTCCAAGCAATTATGATATTCCGTTTCTTTATCTGCATATATTTTTCTAGAAACTTCATTTCACGCTCTCCTCTCTTTATTCATCTTCCGGTAAGGTTTTTAATCCAAACTCTTTACGTTTATTTGTAATCTCATCGTCAATTGTTATAACATAATCAAGAATTGTCTCCCGTGGATCCTCATTCTCATTCATAACCTTACGAATCGCATTCGTAATATGACGAGATGTGTAATATCCACCAGCAACCTCAGGAAGTCCGAACGCCTGCTCCCACTGCTCTTTCAATGCAGCAGACTCTTTACTACTCCATGACAATGTATCAAATGTCACTTTGTTTGCTGTCGCATAACGTGCAGAAGCACCCATTACAGCTTCCAGCTCACTTGCAAAGTTTGCCTGAGTTTCAGAACTTGCCCACCACTTGAGGAATTCCCAACTGATGTCTTTCTTACCACGATCTTCCGCACCACGAAGCATCATAGAACATGTACCCCATGACTGAACCGCACGGTTAATTGTTCCATCTTCTTGCTCTACACCAGGAATCAGTGCAAAGTTCCAAAGACCTTTGATCTCTGGCGCAAATACTGCAAGTGTATTAAAGTTATTGTAATCCGCTACACCGATTGGCATTTCACCACTACGGAAACGGTTAACAAAGTCATACTGTTTTTCAAGTTTATAGTTGGTAAACAATTTTGTATAGAACTCAAATGCCTCAATACCTGCTGATGTACCAATCGTTGTCTTCATCGCCTCTGGATCATAGAGGGTACCTCCACGCTGATACAACTGCGCATAGTAGTTTGCAAGGTCAGGATTTGTTGTATTACCAATCTTACGCTCAACGGATGGAACCGCAAATGTCATACTATTCTTCTGGAGAATAGGAAGTGTTTCGAGCACATCCTGCCACGTATTAACATCCTCTTCTACATTGATACCAAGGTCATCCATGATATCTGTACGATAGAACATTACGTTGTAGTTCTGTGTCTCTGGCAAAGCATAAATTCCACCATTAAACTTATAGGACTCATATGAACTTTCATAATATTCAGAAAGAACATCATCAATCTCTTCAAACTGATTCAAGTCAACAACCGCATTTCTCAACGCATAGTTAACTGGCTCTGTCTGCGCAATACAAAGCGCAACGTCTGGACCAAATCCAGAAATAACCGCAGGAAGCATTGCGTTAACACCCGTAGATGTTGCTGTATTGGCAGCATCAATCAACTTAACGTTAACTTTAATTCCTGTCTCTGGTGTAAAGATCTGGTCTACCATGTTCTTCAAAATCACAGACTGGTCACGACCAGCTGTAATCCACACATCGATAACATCTTTGTCATCTGAATCATATACATTACCAAGTGCAGAAGAATCTTTACGGAAAGAATTCACAAAAAGCACACTCTCATGAACTACTTTGTCAAATCCATTTTCATTTACTTCCGGAAGACTCTGTTTGCTATCTGCTAATACTATGTAATCAATATCCATTGCCGCAGCACTTAAGTTATTGATTGATGTTCCGAGAGAACTTACATTTTCTTTGAAGTTCTTCAACGTAGGTGGAATCTCCGCTGCATCCTCAACAAAACGCTCCATCTGAGCAGCCAATGTCTGAGCA
>JAZNJZ010000010.1:0-43372 GCA_045578325.1 Eubacterium sp. | reverse complement strand
GAAGTGTTTGCTGCATTAGAGGAATGTGGGCTGACATCTGAGAAGGAGAAGGTAAAAAAATGGTATGATGGTTTTATTTTTGGAAATCATGCAGATATTTATAATCCATGGTCTATACTAAATTTTTTGGATACAGGAGTTATTACAACCTATTGGGCCAATACCAGCTCCAACGGTTTGGTAGGTAAGCTAATTCAAGAAGCTGGCTTGGGGGTAAAGCAGTCGTTTGAAAAGCTGATAAAGGGGGAGCATTTGATTTGTCCAATCGAGGAGCAGATTATTTTTAATCAGTTGGGACAGAAGGAATCCGCAATCTGGAGTTTGTTGCTAGCCAGCGGTTATCTTAAAGTGCTACGTTACGAAAAAATGGATGAGATGGAAATTGATGAAAGTGTGCGCTATGAGGTGGCACTTACGAATAGGGAAGTTCGCCGAATGTTTCATCTCATGGTAAGTGACTGGTTCAGTCCGGCGGAGGATGATTATAATTGTTTCATCAAGGCAATGTTGCTACAAGACGTAGATGCCATGAACGAATATATGAACCAAATTAGCTTAGAGTTGTTCAGCAGTTTTGATACCGGAAAGAGAGCATCTGAAAAGGCGCAACCGGAGCGTTTCTACCATGGTTTTGTGTTAGGGTTGATGGTCGATTTGCAACGGGATTATACCGTGACGTCCAATCGAGAAAGTGGATTTGGAAGATATGATATTATGCTTGAGCCAAAGGATCCCAAAAAGAATCCGGCAATTATTATTGAATTCAAAGTACGGAACACGAGACGTGAGAATTCTTTGGACGAGACGGTTGCGGCAGCGTTAGCGCAGATAGAAGAAAAGCAATATGCTACATCCCTAGTTGCCAAAGGTATACCAGCGGATAAAATATATAAATATGGCTTTGCTTTTGAGGGCAAGAATGTATTAATTGCAACAGCAGAGTGAAGAACTTATTAAGTAAGAAGTTAGGGCATCTTATCGAGATGCCCTTTTCTATTTTCGTCACAATTCAACCACTCACAAACATGACAAAAGTCATATTAAAAATAGTTCTATTTTCACTACCACATCCCCAACGAAACTGATATGCTACCATTAGAGTCAAGAAAAGAGAAAGAGAGAGGCGATTGTAATGCAGGATATTGTTTTAAGAACCAATCAATTAACAAAAAAATACAATAACAAGGCGGTTGTGGACAATCTTAACATCGAGATCCGAAAGGGAGAGATTTTTGGCTTGTTGGGTCCAAATGGTGCGGGAAAGAGCACCACAATGAATATGATTTGTTCCATTGTGAGGCCTACCGCAGGCTCCATTGAGTTACTGGAAAAGGATCCATGGAAGCAGAAAAAAGATGTGATTCATAAAATTGGCTATATACCACAGGAACTTGCGATTCATGGAAACTTAAAAGCATGGGAGAATGTAGAACTGTTCACTTCTCTTTATGGAATCAAAGGCGACAAACTGAAACGTGCAGTGGATGAATCATTGGAATACGTGGGGCTTTTGGAAAGAAGGAAGGAATTTGCTAAGAATTTTTCTGGAGGTATGAAGAGAAGATTAAATATCGCTTGTGCCATTGGCCATAATCCGGAACTGCTCATTTTCGATGAGCCTACCGTGGGGATTGACCCTCAGTCCAGAAACTTCATTTTGGATAAGATCAAGGAGTCAAATCAAAAGGGTGCCACGGTCATTTATACGAGTCATTATATGGAGGAAGTGGAAGCGATCTGTACTCGAATTGCTATTATGGATAATGGAAAAATCATTGCCTGTGGAACCAGTGACGAGTTGAAAAAACTTGTGAGCGACGGTGGAGAGCAGATTACGCTAGAAGAAGTATTTCTAACTTTGACCGGAAAGAAATTGAGAGATTATGCGGAGTAGCGTGAAGGAGAAATGACATGATTCGATATTTAATAAAGAATAATTTTAAACTTATGTTTCGAAATACGTGGAGCATAGTGGTTATGTTATTGGGGCCGATTTTAGTAATTGGTGCTTTGAACGGTGCTTTTACAGAGTTAATGAAGTCGTATAAAGGTGTGGATGAATTTGCAGTAGGATACCGAATGGAAAGCGATAGTCCCTTGGCTGCCACGATAGAATCTGTGAAGATGGCAGGGGAAGAGGCAGGAATTACATTTTATGAATACCAAAAGGGAACGCCAAAGGATGTGATAGAAAATAACAATCTTGTTGGCTTTGTGGAGTTTGGCAAGGATGAGTATATCTTGTACAAAAGTGCCGATTACGAAGTAGAAGGAGTTGCGTTTGAATATTTTCTTGGACAGGTAATGAGTGAGGGAGCATACGCTAGCTTTCGTGGGGCAAATCAAACGACAGACATGGTTGTGAAATTACCAACTCAAAAGCTAGAATTCATGCCAGCGGTGGACGCAGGGGATTATTATGGAATTGTATTTATTGTGTATTTTTGCTGGTGTGGAATGATATGTGCCACAGGCGTATTGAGCAACGAGAAAAAATATGGAATTCAACGGAAGTTTCAAGTTTCTAATGCCTCTGAGTTCTCGTTGTATCTGGCAAAATTAGTGCCAGTTACGTTGACCGTAGTGGTAGGAATGGGGATTAGCACCATTGCCAGCATATGGATTTATGATATTCATTGGGGAAAGCCTCTCATGTCTGCCGTTATTGTATTGGTGATGATTGTGGCGGCAAATGCATTTGGTATGATGCTATACAATATTTTTGACAGTTTGGCAATTACGATTATCGCTTTGTTTACAGTCGTATGGTTTATGGGGATGTTTGGTGGATGTTTTGAAACCTACATGTTTTCAAGCTTGGCAGATAACATAAAACACTTGTCGCCAATTTATCATGGAAATCGAGCGTTGGTGGAATTGTCTTGTATGGGAACCAGTGAGTATGTAGATAGTGCGATTATTTATTCGTTGGCAATCGCGGCTGTGTGTTCGGTAATTGCTGTTTTGGCCAGTGGAATTAGAAAGAGAGGGAGAGCATGATTTCGTTAATTAAAATGAGCATACGTGTGTTGCTGCGAAATAAAGGATTTTTGTTTTTTCTTTTGGTGACGCCAGCGTTGTCAGCAGTTGTTCTGAGCATGAAAACGGAACAGAACGTTTATGATAATGGTGCAAAGTCTACTGGGATCATTGAACTGGAAGATTGTGGTGAGCGAGCGGTTTATATGGGAGATACATCGGCTTGTATCATTAAAGTGTATGATGCTTCCCAATCCGAATTATCCGAATATATGTTAGAAAAAATAGCGACCAACGGTATGTTTTCCGTTTGTCGATGTGATGTTCGTGATATGACAGACAGTCAAGTTCTCGCGCAAGCAAAGAAGGATGCTTACGATGATCGGGCGGGCATGTTGCTTTACATAAAAAAGGATTTCCAGCAAGCTGTTTTGGAGGGCGCCTGGGAAAAAGGAGTGCAACTCTATGACGTGTCGGAAGATGAGAGACGAGAGTTGTTTTTAACAGAACTGGAAAACGTATTGGAGAAGATGAAACAAGCTCAGATGTTGATGGGGGATGATTGCAAAGCAATCATACAAATGCTGGAATCGGTTATGTCACAAGTGCCAGAAAAAAAGATTGTTTGTTTGAGTGGAAAAGAGGATGTTGAACTGACTCAAAAGCAGATAAATCAGAAGGCGCAAATCGGATATGCCGTTGCCTTTATTACCTTGGGATTTTTGTTCTGTGGTGTCTGTGTGGCACATACCGTTATCGAAGAACAGAACAATAAGGTGTTTACGCGAGTGATGCTATCCAAGCTTCGCAGTAGGGACTATTTCGTTGCAAAATTCGTAGTGGCATTTATCATATGTGTAATGCAGACGTTGGTTTTGGCAATATGCTTGTCGTTAATCCCGGGACTGGATTTTGGAATCAATATGGTAAGCTTCCTTTTTGTTATTTTCTTGTTGGGGCTAATCTTTAGCACATTAAGTCTTATGCTTGGGGTGTTAATTGGCGATGTTATGAGCTCAAACTATGCCGTATTTGCAATCTGGAGTATCTCGGCGTTGTTGGCAGGATTGTATTTTCCATTGGACGATACCACAGCAGCGTTAAAAGCGATTTCTTATTTGATGCCACAAAGATGGTTTATGGATGCAGCGGAATTATTATTAATAGGAGACAACAACACCTATTTTATGTTATCATATATTACAGTAGCGTATTTGGTTGCAATCATCAGCGTGGGGAGTGTGGGACTTAAGATGAAAGGAAATACACGATGAGAGAATCGTTTCGAGAAAATTACTTTTTAGCAGTGCGAATGGGTTTGCTAATCGTATTAGAAATATATATTGTTTTATCTCAGACTGTGTTAACAGGGGCATCTGCTAAGGTGCTCCTGCTTCTTGCGTTATTTGTAGGGGCAATGGCAGGCAAGGAATTGGTGGAAAAGCGAAAGAGAATTTGCTTTTTTGTACTGTCGGGGGCAGTGTTTGGAATTCTTGTATTTGGGGTTGGAAAAGAGTTTCTTCTTTTGGGGATTTTTCTGTGCTATGAGATTATCGTTTTTGCAAAGGCAAAGTTTCTTTGGTATTTGTTTCCGTTGTTGTTAACGGCAATCCCATCTGGTGTGGATGTGTATGGGCAGATATTGATTGGATTGTTGATTATGAGTATCTACATACAACATGAATTTGTGGTGGAGTCCTATCGTCAGCAGACGAAGGAGGATAATATCGTGGAGATGCATTTAAAGCAAAACCTCCATCAACGGGAGCATGAAATGCAGGAGGCGATTCGTAAAAATTTGCTACAAGCGGAAAATCAGCTTCTGGAAGAACGGGCACAGCTTTCGCAGACGCTACATGACAAGCTTGGTCACAACATCAATGGTTCCGTGTATCAGCTGGAAGCGATAAAGGTTTTGATGGAAAAGGAACCTGAAACCTCCAAGAAAATGATACAGGCAGTAATCGATCAGCTGCGTGGCGGAATGGATGAAATCCGTGCAATTCTGCGAAAAGAGCGTCCACAAAAATATAAGCTTGCCACCATGCAGTTGGAAGAATTATGTGAGGAATGTTGCCAAAAGGGTGTGGATGCAAAGTTGTTCGTAGAGGGTGAATTGTCTCAAGTGCCAGAAAAATATCTGGAAATTATTTTGGACAATGCCTACGAGGCGGTTTCCAACTCTTTGAAATATGCCAAGTGTACGAAAATCGAGATTAAGGTTCATGTTTTGAATCAGATGATTCGATGTAGTATATGGGACGATGGTGTAGGGTGTACCAATATAGTGGACGGCATGGGAATTTCCGGAATGCGTCAAAGAGTCCGGGGGGTCAAAGGGATTTTGGATTTTGAGTCAGAAATCGGGTTTGCCATCAATATGTTATTACCTTTACAGGAGAATGATAATTAGGAGGAAACGTAAGTATGGAAAAGATTAACGTAATCATTGCGGATGATAGCGACTTTGTCCGAGACGGAATGCGGATTATCTTAGATGTGGATGATGATTTTGAGGTGATTGGTTGCGCGTCCAATGGAAAAGAGGCAATTGATATTGCAAAAAAAATGGCACCGGATATCTTTTTGATGGATATTCAGATGCCGGTAATGGACGGAATAGAGGCAACTAAGTATATTGTGGAAAATAATCTGGGGAAGGTGTTGATTCTAACTACCTTTGACGATGATGAACTAGTGCAAAAGGCGCTTCAAAATGGCGCAAAAGGTTACTTGATTAAGAATCACACCCCCGAACATTTGAAACAAATGATTAAGTCTGTGTACAATGGAACGGGAGTTATGGAGGAGACAATCCTAGAAAACCTTGCTAAGAACACAGAGGTTAGGACCAGCGTATTTAGTGGGGAAGGGTATACTGCAAGAGAGCTTGATATCATCAAAGCGGTTGCAGAAGGTCTTTCCAATAAAGAGATAGCAAGTCGTCTCTTTATCTCGGAAGGAACCGTGAAAAATTATATTACTTCAATTTTGGCGAAGGAACATTTGTCTCATCGAACGGCGCTTGCGGTGTATTATCTTACGGGAAAGAAATAGGAGGAACGTATGAAATCATTTTTTATCGATAACATTGAAGTGGGCGGCACAGCAAAGCCCCTTGTTATACCGGAGATTGGTATTAATCATAATGGAAGTCTAGAAGTAGCAAAGGAAATGGTTCTGTCTGCTCATCGCGCAGGAGCACGTCTGATCAAGCATCAGACACACATTGTGGAGGATGAGATGGCGGGGGCAGCGAAGAAAGTTATCCCAGGTAATGCGGATATCTCCATCTATGAGATTATGGCGGGATGCGCCCTCAGTGACGAAGAAGAGAGAGAAATGATGCGTTACACCGAAGAACTTGGCATGGTGTTTTTGAGCACACCATTTTCCCGGGCGGCAGCAGACCGTCTGGAAGATATGGGCGTAAAGGCGTATAAAATCGGTTCAGGGGAAATGAACAATTATCCTCTTTTGGATCACGTCGCATCTTTTGGAAAACCAATGCTTGTGTCCACTGGAATGAATGACCTGGCAAGCATCGATAAAGCGGTAAATGTATTGGAAAAACGTGGTGTAGACTATGCGCTGTTACATACGACCAATCTTTATCCAACGACACCTGAGCAGGTGCGTCTGGGAGCCATGCAGGCAATGATGCAGGCATATCCGGATATTCCTATTGGTCTTTCGGATCATACCCTAAACAACAATGCTTGTATCGCGGCCATGGCGTTGGGGGCGAAAGTGGTGGAGCGACATTACACCGACACCATGGATCGCGAGGGACCGGACATTGTGTGCTCCATGGATGAACATACACTTCGTGAGCTTTTGCAGGCGGCAGGTGAAATTCCGCAGATGCTCGGTGGCACCAAGGAAGCATTGGCAGACGAGCAAGTGACCATTGACTTTGCATTTGCCACAGCGGTGACCATCGCGCCGATTCGAGCAGGAGAGATTTTTACGAAAGAAAATCTCTGGGTGAAGCGTCCGGGAACCGGTGAGATTCATGCAGAAGAGTATGAGAAGCTATTGGGAAGAAAAGCGACACAGGACATTGGAACCGATGTGCAGCTGACATGGGACATGGTGGAGTGTAGGTGAAGGACCTTGGGAGAATAAGAGAAAGACCAATATGGTGAGTGAAAAGGGGGGCTTATAATACTCAATATAGTAGTCTTTTATCTTTTGAAGCGAGTTGATTTTCTATTATTAGTTTGCAGGTTAAAAGGAAATATGTTATAAATATAACTTGGAGTTGTAAATTAGAAAAACGAATAAGTAGGGAGGGAGTGTAAGATGTTCAAAATACGAAAAGGTAGCGTGGAGCATGTAACAAAGACGGTACGAATGCCGAAGGAGTTAGTGGAGAAAGTTGATAGTATTTCGGAAAAAAATCATGTTTCATTTAGTAATTTAGTGATTCAGTGTGTGGAGTTTGCGCTACGAGATTGTGAGGGTGGAACGAAAAGTGAGTAGGTATTAATACAAATATAATACAGAAATATTACAAAGTGAGTCTGTTTTGAGATAAGGGATTATGATATAGTGAATAATGTTTTGGAGTCGATTGAAAATGGATGTGGGAAGGAGGAATAAAAAAGGGCATACATGAACACTTCAAAATAGATAAAGAACAAGGAGAAAATTAGAAAATGGAATTTAGAAAATATTTAAAACGAGTAGGGAAGATGGTGTTGATAGCAACAATGGCTATAAGTATTAGTGCGTCAGCGAGAACAAAATCCCCTTATGCAACTGTTGATGCAGGAATAACGAAGGTTAGAGTTAAAGCATGGTTCAATTCAGGTTGGAAAACCACAAAGGATGATACAGTTTATGGCGTGAAAAAAGGAAAATATATTAAACAATGTTGGGTGCGAATCAAAGAAGGAAACTATGATAAAACAGTATATAGCGAGGCTTTTACTAAGGCGGAAGCAGGAAACGGTGATGCTGAATTGAGTAAAGTCAATAACCCAATTCGTATTTCAACTGGAACATGGGGTTGGAAATATAACTAATAGTAGTTTGTTGTTGCTGTATGGGTGAAAGGAAATGCCTGTATATAACAGCCTCAAATTGCAATTCGAGATTTATTACAGGTATACATAGAAAGGAACCGATACGATGCGACAATATTTTTATAAATCGGAATTACTAATTTCAATTTATGTGATGGTTGCGATACTGTTTTCATTATGCGGTATCGCAATTGTTCATGGAGGACAAATAACAAAAGTTCTTCCTGTTTTGTCAGATTCATATGTGGTGTTATACGATGCCCAGGGGGCAAGTATCTCGTTAAATGAATATGTAAAGTGTTTTGAGGGTATAGAGCACCCTTTTACAGTAGGGGTAGAATTGAGTGAGCAGGGACGTGCATTATATTCTTGTGATGGACGGGTGGAAAAGCTGGCACTAAAAAGTGGACGTGTATTTTCGAAAGAAGAATACAGTGGTGGCGCGGATGTGATGTTGCTTCGAGATGATATGGTGGGGTTGTGTGAAGAGGAAGAAGATGGCTTATATTATCGTTATCAAGGTGTAAACTATAAAGTGATTGGTTTATATGAAGATTTAGAACGGAGTTCATTGACAAGTGCTAAATTTATTATAAATTTGTATGCTGAATCTTTGGGCGAGCAAACTGACTGGAATTCTGGTTTCTTTGATGCCGGGGAAAAGAGTATGGGGATTATAAGTGGGTTGGAGTCAGTTGCAAAGGGGGTGCTGATGTGCTATCCGCTGGACAGTGAAAAAGGGGATGTGTTTCGTTCTGTTCAAAATGGGATATCTATGATGCTTATTTTTTATGCGGGAGTTGCCATTATGGTTCTCTTGAATGTATTTGCAGCAACCAATAATTGGTTGAAAGGAAAGAGAAAAGAGATTGTAGTTCGTAAGCTGGTTGGTGCAAGTCAGCGAAAGATATACAGTTGGTTAGTAGGCAATTTCATGTCTTTCGTCTTTCTTTCTTTTGCAATCGGTGTTGGGATTGTTAAAGGGATTCTTATAGTTATTAATGAATGGGGGATTTCGCCCTCTATGGTAATTGTTTTTGGAAATCGTTTGGAGTGGAAAGGAATTGGTATTGCTTTGGGTGTGGTTTCGACAATTGGATTAATAATTATTATATTCACATTAAAACGGCAATTACGAAAAGAAATCATACAGGTGATTAGGAGCGAATGATATATATGGGGAAACAGTTTTTATTCATATTTGAGGATATAAAAAATACGTTATTTTATTTTCTTATTAATTTGTTGCAGTTGGTTGTTGGGATGTTAATTTGTTGTATGGTTTTAGCAACTGTGTATGAGTTTAATGCAGTAAAAAGAAAGATAAATGAAGTGGGTTCTGATACAGAAATATACATGTTGAGAAATCAAAGTACGGATGAACAATTTGAGAAAGTGATAAATGACGAGAAGTGTTTGAAGGAGTTGCAAAAATTGTATCAGGAAGTTCAGAATCTGATAAATACTTCCGAGGAGAATACGGATATTTATATAGCAGATAGTGGCATGCGATTTAGCTTTTCGGATGGGACCGAGTTGCCTGAAGAGTTGGTGGATGGAGATACGAAAAATGGGATTCATTCGAAGCGGCTATCTGTGACAGAGAACTTTTTTTCTATTTATCAGCTTCAGGGGACATATTCGCACAAGGTACTAGAAGAATTTCGGTGTGTCGAAGGGAAACCAACACCGCTTATTTTAGGAGATGGTTTTCGGAATGTGTACAAAGAACAAGATGAAATTGAAGATGTTCATGGGAACAAATTTGTTGTAGTTGGATTTTTGGATCGTAGTTCCTATTATGTGGCACCGAATCAAACGCGAGAGTTACTTAGTCTGGATAATTATGTTATTATGCCACATGAAGTTAATGTGGAAGATTCGGTAGATATTACTATGTATCTTGAGGCACTATATATTATGGCTGAAAATGACAGCGTTCCGGGAAAAATAGTAGATCGCTCTAAGGAACTTGGCTTGTATGATCTTTCGCTTACTAATTTTTCACACCAATTAGATGCTATTATAAGTGATACGAATGATGAAATATTTATTAATACAACATTTTTAGTTATTATATTGATTTTTTCTTTTGTGGGTATTACAGGGAATTTCTTGCAGTTTATTGCAAATTATAAACGTGAATTCGCAATTCATTTGTTATGCGGTGCTAATATGTTTCAGATCATATTTCGAATATGCATGCAGATGTTTTTGATGGTCGGAATTGGTCTAATAATAGTGTTTCTTGTGTTTGGCATGTCGAAGGCGTATATAACCACCATGTTGTTTGTTTTTCTGTTTATGGGATTGGTTTTGATATATCCATTTATAACATTTATGAAACAGACAATTCACATGATGCTTAGAAGGAGTTATGAATAATGTTAATACAAATGGAAAATGTAAATAAAATTTATCGTGGAGTAGGGTATGAGGTAAATGCGTTAAAAGATATTAATTTGCAGATAGAAGAAGGAGAAATGGTGGCAATTATGGGCGCCTCTGGTTCGGGAAAGTCAACATTGCTTAATATTTTAGGGTGTCTGGATCGGGCTACTGATGGGAAATATTTTTTAGATGAAAGAGATATTACTACACATACAGAAAAAGAGATGGCGTTATTACGAAATGATATGTTTGGTTTTATCCTTCAAGACTTTGCTTTGGTTGAGCGGTACACTGTGGAGAAAAACGTAATGCTTCCCTTGTATTATTCAAAAGTCTCCCGAAAAGATCGTGTGCAAAAAGTGGATAAGATATTGGATGAGGTTGATATTCTGGAAAAGAAAAATCAGCTAGCGTTACGACTATCTGGCGGGCAGAGACAGAGAGTAGCTATTGCACGAGCGTTGGTGAATGATGCTAAAATCATATTGTGTGATGAGCCGACAGGAGCATTGGATCAAAAGACGGGGCAAGATATTGTAGATATATTTAAGCGTTTGAATGAAGCTGGAAAAACAATTATAATTGTTACACATGACCCGAAAGTGGCAAGTCAGTGTGGAAGGGTAATTGAAATACAGGATGGAAGGATTGCGTAAAAGACTAAAATTGTACACATTTCCATTTGACAATCCATTTCGAAATGATTATAATTATCCATAACACGTTGAAGAGACGAGTAAAATGTGGCAACATGCCAGAGAGAGGTGCCGGAGCACAGCGTCCGTAATTATGGTCGCGTGATGTGCCAGGCTGGAAGCACCTTCGTGGGAAGCATTTGAAAACTACCTCTGAGTGGCCCTAATCCGGTCCGGTGACTCCGTTATCGTCAGAATGAAGCCGGGTATCCTTGCATATCAAGGACGCCAACAAGGGTGGAACCGCGGGAAAACATTTGATTATAATGCCCCGTCCCTGTAAACCATAGTGTTTGTAGGGGCGGGGCTGAACTAGTTTATCATAGAAAAAAGAAAGGACAACGAGACATGAAAGTATTTTTGAAAGATGGTTCAAGCAAAGAATACGCAGAACCAATGGCGATTATTGACATTGCAAAAGACATTAGCGAAGGATTGGCTCGCGTTGCCTGTGTGGCAGAGCTGGACGGCGAGGTGGTAGACCTCCGTACCGTAGTAGACGGCGAGCATGAATTAAATATTTTGACTTTTGATAGCGAGGCTGGTCAGGCGGCATTCCGTCACACCGCTTCTCACGTATTGGCACAGGCCATTAAGAGATTGTATCCAGAAGCAAAATGTGCCATCGGACCTTCCATTGCAGACGGATTTTACTATGACTTCGACATGGAGTCTTTGGACCGTGAGTCATTGGACAAAATCGAAAAAGAGATTAAGAAAATCGTAAAAGAGGGAGCGACATTGGAGCGTTTCACTCTTCCTAGAAATGAAGCCATCGCATTGATGAAGGAAAAAGACGAGCCTTACAAAGTAGAGCTCATCGAGGATCTTCCAGAAGATGCGGAGATTTCCTTCTATCAGCAGGGCGAGTTTGTGGACCTCTGTGCAGGCCCTCACTTGATGAATACAAAGCCACTGAAGGCAGTAAAACTGATTTCATCTTCAGGTGCATATTGGAGAGGAAATGAGAAAAATAAAATGCTCACTCGTGTATATGGAACGGCTTATACGAAGAAAGCAGATTTGGATGCTCACATGGAGCGCTTGGCAGAGATTAAAAAACGTGATCACAACAAATTGGGTCGTGAGATGGAACTTTTCACAACTGTTGATGTGATCGGTCAGGGTCTGCCACTTATCATGCCGAACGGTGTGAAAATGATGAAGAAATTGCAGCGTTGGATTGAGGATATCGAGGACAATGAATGGGGTTACATTCGTACGAAAACTCCGTTGATGGCGAAGTCTGACCTTTATAAGATTTCTGGTCACTGGGATCATTATCAGGATGGTATGTTCGTTCTTGGTGACGAGGAGAAAGACAAAGAAGTATTTGCCCTTCGTCCGATGACATGTCCATTCCAGTATTATGTATACAAATCAAGTCAGAAATCGTACCGTGACCTTCCACTTCGTTATGGTGAGACATCTACGTTGTTCCGTAACGAGGAGTCCGGAGAAATGCATGGTTTGACACGTGTACGTCAGTTTACTATTTCCGAGGGACATTTGATCGTAAGACCAGACCAGATGGTAGAGGAGTTTAAAAACTGTATCGCATTGGCAAAACATTGCTTGCAGACTCTCGGTCTTGAGGAGGATGTAACCTATCATCTTTCCAAATGGGATCCGGAAAATGCGGATAAATATGAAGGAGACCCTCAGGTTTGGGAGGAGACAGAACAGCACATCCGTGACGTATTGACGGAGTTGAATATTCCATTTAGCGAAGATGTGGGAGAGGCTGCTTTCTACGGACCTAAAGTTGATATTAACGCAAAGAACGTATACGGAAAAGAAGATACTATGATTACCATTCAGTGGGATGCCCTTCTTGCAGAACGTTTTGATATGTACTATATCGATGAAAATGGTGACAAGGTTCGTCCTTACATTATCCATAGAACATCCATCGGTTGCTACGAGAGAACATTGGCATGGCTCATCGAGAAATATGCAGGATTGTTCCCAACTTGGTTGTGCCCAGAGCAGGTTCGCGTGCTTCCTATCTCAGAGAAATACGCAGATTACGCAGAGGAAGTTCGTGCTGAGCTTGCGAAAAATGGCATCGACGTAACCATGGACAATCGTTCCGAGAAGATTGGATTCAAGATTCGTGAGGCACGTTTGAAGAAAATTCCGTATCTCTTGGTGGTAGGTCAGCAGGAGCAGGAAGATGGCAAAGTATCTGTAAGAAGCCGTTACAAAGGTGACGAAGGACAGATGCCACTTGCCGACTTCATCAAAGACATTACAGAGGAAATCCGTACGAAAGAAATTCGTAAAATTGAAGTAACAGAGTAAATTTCCCGATGCCAGCGACGGACTTTCTGTCGCTGGTGTCATACACTAAAATGCAGAAATGAGGGAAATCATGGAAATAAATAACAAGCCAAATGGATTGGCAATTGCGTCATTGATAATATCTTGTGTGGCGATTTTGAGTTGTTGTATCTGGCAGTTTCAGATTTTCTTGGGCGTGTGGGCAGTCGTGCTGGGGATTTTGTCATTGCGAAATGGGAATAAGAACTACGCCGATCTTGGTATTGCGGGAATCGTTGTGGGAGCTGTTGCCGTGGCTCTTGGAATTGCCATTGCAGTAATGAGCATTCTGATGCTTACTTCAACTGGTACAGCGGCACCAGAGTCGGTGACGCCAGACACGTTTCAACGAGGACAAGAAGCGACAGATTCTATCATGATGTCACTTCGTGGTTTTCGGTGATCGATGTGATGTAGTAGAAAGGGGATAGGAATGAACGATAACATGAATTTTAATTCGGGCTATAATATGAATTCCAATTATAGTATGAATTCGAATTGGGACCAATATGGGCAGCAGTCACCATTCTTTCCGGAAAATGAAAAGCAAGGGTTAGGAATTGCTGCAATGATACTAGGTGGTTTGTCCATATTGTGTTGTAGTTGTATGGGATTCAACTTGGTTATGGCAATTATCGGTTTCATATTTTCAATCATTTGTCTAGTAAAAGGAACTGGGCGAGGTAAGAAATTTGGAATCATTGGATTAATACTAAATGGAATCGGTCTTTTGATCGGAGCGTATCTTGTATTTTCAATTTTTATAATGATAGATTGGTCCGCCATTACTCCGGAGACAATGGAACAGCTTGAGAAAATTAATCCAAATGATCAAGAGGCACTTCAAAACTGGATGAGCCAGTTTATCCGTGAAGAATATCGACAGTATTTTACAACAATGTAAGATTTTTGATCATCCATTGGAGTAAGAGGATAATAATACCGATGTAAACATAAGACAGACGAAAACAAAGTCCTTTCACCTGAAATCTGGGTTGATGGGACTTTTTTTTGTTTGCTCCATGGATGCTCTTGAGAAGAAAATGGATTCGCTGGCAAGAGTGTGACACCATAAATAATACATACAAACCAAAGCAGTAAAACACAAAAGGGTGATAGAAAAAACATGACAAAAAGTCACCACGCAACAAAGCTTCCACAGAGCGAGTGCCGCCACAACCCGGGCAATATAAACCAGAGAGGCGACGAAAAGCGCAGGGGTATAAAAATTCTGTGGGAACAAAAATACCGCTATGATAGAGAATTGCTGCTACTACACCGAAGAAAAAGAGTGTAGCACCCGTGCGATATAGGATTTTATTTGCCATGAAAATCACCTGCCTTTTGATGCGATGGTTCTATCTTAGCATATTTTGTGGGAAATGAGAATGGGTTTTCTTTTTGGAAAAAAAAGTTGTATAATATATCATGACAAAATACCACACAGGAGGGAGTTATCATGAACTACGAAAAACTATCAAAAAAAGCAAAGGGCTGTATGCTGGTGGCAGAACTGATTTTTTCTGTTATTGCTACTGCTGTTATTTTAGGTGTCTGGATGCTTATCAAAGACTCGGTCGCATTTATTCCAGCATTTCTCGTCTACGGTATTGTGGCATTAATCTGGATTTTCTGCATTGCGATACCATTTGTGCGCTACGAGCGTTATCGATATCGTTTTACCGACGAGGAAATTGATGTGAAGGAAGGTATCATTGGTATCGAGAGAAATATAGTACCCATTGAACGTCTACATAAAATTGCCATGCAGAGTGGTCCCATTGACCGCATGTTTGGGTTGACCAAAGTGATTGTAACCACAGCAGGTGGCGACGTGACAATTCGCTTTTTGGAAGAGAAGAAAGCAGAAGAAATCGTGGAGCGTCTAAAGACACGCATCAACCAATACGCAAGAGCGGATAAGGGAGAGGTGGATAAATAAAATGATGCAGACAAGAAATCATATTAGCTACATCCTAGAGCAACTGGGGGCGACATTAATTGCTATTTTTTTGTTGTTCTTGGGTCAAGGGGATCTTTTGACAGAAGGAATTGCTCTATTAAGGGAAGGGAAAATTCTAGAAGCGCTCATTGTCATGAGTGTGATATTTGTCAGCGTCGCAGTGGTGGTTGGAATCCATGCTTGGCGTTGGCGACGGACCATTATCACGGTGGCGGACGGAACCCTTACCGTTGAGCAAAACACGTTGAATAAGAAAAAGGATACCATTGCGGTACAGAATATTTCCAATATTAATTTGGAGCAAAATTTGTTTGAGATGATTGTGGGAACCTACAAATTAAAATTAGACATCGACAGTCTTTCTACAGCTGATAAAACCGATGTAAAGATTGTGTTGAAAAAAGAAGATGCCTATGCCATGAAAGATTTGATAATGACCATGATCAAAGAGGGAAACGGGGAGAAAGAAGAATCGAAAGATGCAGAGACAAGTGATTTCATGGCTGACCAACAAGAAGGAGATTATGATGTTACATACACATCGAAAGAAATTGCAAAAAATGGTATTATGAACACATCGATTATGGCAGTGCTTTTTGTGATTGGTATGCTGATTAGCTGTGTTGTTATGGCAAAGATGATGGTTGCGGAGGGCAAGGAGCTAGGAGGTGTGCTGGTTAGTGTCGGTATGCAATTTCTTATAACAGCAAGTGTTGCATGGGCGATGGTTAAAAGTTGGCTGGCGGATTATCGGTTTCGCGCAAAACGTGAGAAAGATAAAGTGTACGTTCGGTGCGGAATATTAAAGATAAGAAAATATGCCGTCCCAATAGAGAAGATTAATGCGATTTGCATTCGTTCTACATTCATTGGGCGTTTGTGCAAGCATGCCTACGTAAAAGTGATTAATGTGGGTGGAGAAGATGAAGATGTAGATGGAATGAAACTGATGCTCTTTGAGCCAATTGCCACATTGGGAGAACACTTGAAAGTGCTATTGCCGGAAGTGGAGATTCCGGAGTTTGCTATGATAAAGCAACCAGCACGAGTGCTAGTACGTAACTTAAGCGTAGCTACGTTGGTTATGGGGCTTTTGGCAGGAGGAGTTACAGCTGGATTTGTGTTGGCGGCGGGAACATTACCGATGTGGTGGGTCTATGCCATCCTGGCGAGCATTTATGCATTCGTTTTATTGTGCGTGATGTTGACTTATCGCACGGCAGGAATTGCAGTATTGGATCAGTATGTTGTGATACGTCGAGGTACTTTTGGAAAAACCATTGAGATCATTCCGTATGAAAAGATACAATACATCAATACCAAAAGTGGTTTTGTTGACCGCAAGTTACATCTTCGCGGTGGTTCCGTATCCATCCTGGCAAGTACGGCAAGTCAGACCCAAAGTTTTGGGCGCTTCCCGGAAGAATACACCCACCAGCTCATTGCAAAATTCCGCGAGACATACTAACCATTTCGCGGAGTAAGGCGGCGGAGGGGGGATATATTCTGCAAAGTTTCGTAGAAAAACCCCTTGACAACACCGTTTCACCTATGATATCATAGACAACGGTACGAAAAGCAGAGTTATCCACTCTCACCTTGCCGCCTACTTTGCGCGCGCATGGTCAACCATTTTTTTCATCATGAAAGAATACTGTGTTTATGTGGATAGCTGGCTTTAAAAACAGTTATCTTTTTTTCATTTGGAGGTGCAAATTATCAGCGATTTAATGATTAACGAGCAGATTCGCGACAAAGAAGTTCGTGTAATCGGTCCGGACGGAGAACAGTTAGGAATTATGTCCGCCAAAGAGGCTTACTTGAAGGCAAAGGACGCCGATCTTGATTTGGTGAAGATTGCCCCAACGGCGAAGCCACCAGTGTGCAAGATCATCAATTATGGAAAATTCCGTTATGAGCAGGCTCGTAAGGAAAAAGAAGCCAAAAAGAAACAGAAAACCATCGATGTGAAAGAGATTCGTTTGTCTCCAAACATTGACACCAATGATCTGAACACAAAAGCAAATCAGGCGCGTAAATTCCTGTCCAAGGGTGACAAAGTAAAAGTAACCCTTCGTTTCAGAGGTCGTGAGATGGCGCACAAAGATGTGGGTCGTGAAGTGTTGAATGCGTTCTATGAGAAATTAGAAGACGTTGCAACCATCGACAAAGAGGCTAAAATGGAAGGAAGAAGCATGATCATGTTTTTAACAGCCGCAAAATAATGATAGAATCTGATCTATCAAATATAAATGGAGGAAATTTATCATGGCAAATCAGAAAATGAAAACAAAAAGAGCTGCTGCAAAGCGCTTCAAAGTTACCGGAACTGGTAAACTTGTTAGAAACAAAGCATATAAACGTCACATCTTGACAAAGAAGACTACTAAGAAAAAGAGAACTCTTAGAAAGTCTGCTCTTGTAGATGACACAAACGTAAAGACAATGAAGAAGATTATGCCATATATCTAATGGTTTATCAAAGGAGGTAAATGAAATGGCTAGAATTAAAGGCGGTTTGAACGCAAAGAAAAAACATAAAAGAGTATTAAAGTTAGCAAAAGGTTATAGAGGCGCTAGATCCAAACAGTATCGTGTAGCAAAACAGTCTGTAATGCGTGCATTGGAGACTTCTTATACAGGTAGAAAGCAGAGAAAAAGACAGTTCAGAAGATTGTGGATTGCTCGTATCAACGCAGCAGCTCGTATCAATGGACTTTCTTACAGCAAGTTTATGTATGGTTTGAAACTTGCTGAGGTTGATGTAAACCGTAAAATGCTTTCCGAGATGGCAATTAGCGATCCAAACGGATTTGCGACACTCGTAGAGGTAGCAAAGAGCAAGCTTGCATAAGTTTATTATGTAATTAAGAACAAAGGGTACTTCAGGATGATTGAAGTGCCCTTTCGTGATTGTATGAAAAAGGGGAGAGTGACCATGAAACAGTATTTCAAATGGATAAGTGTGTGGCTTTTGTGCGCGCTGGTTTTAGGAGATATGACGCCGTGTTTGCCACTGGTAACAGAGGCGGCAGCTTCACCGGATGTAACCAGTGGGAGTGCTGTATCACCATCCTTCACGCCAGGAGTAACGCCTTCCGCCATGCCATCCGCTGTGCCTTCTGCAACTCCTGTGGCTACGCAGGAACCAGAGCCACTGATATTAAAAAATAAAGGGGCAAAATATTCTCTTGGAGGGCAAAAGGGAATTGGATACGGGAAAATAAAAAAACAGAAAATCTATCATATTAATACCTTTGCGTCGGATTCGGTACAACTCTGGCCGTCTCGCAGTTCCACATTTAAAGTGGTGGGAGGCGTCAGCAAAAAAGAGATCAAAAAGATTAAGGTATCAAAAAATGGTGTTGTTAAATGCAAGGAAAAACAGAAAGATAAAAAGCAATATGCCATCGTCAGCGTGACAGCCAAAGATACTGGGGAAACCATTTATGTATATTTGTATTTTGCGCCGGCTATTTATGCAAAAAGTGCGAAAAGTCAGGTGGTTTATCAAGGGAAAACAACAAAGCTCCAGATTAATTATGGGACGAAAAAAGTTACCTTTAAGACTTCGAAGAAGAAAGTGGCAGGAGTGGATAAGAAGGGGGTTGTCACGGCGCGAAAACAAGGAAAAACTGTTATTACAGTGAAAGTAAAAGGCTCGGAAAAAAATCAGATTAAGTTTACCATTCGAGTGAAGGAAGAGCCTTGGTTGGTAAATGACAAAGATCAGGTCTATAGTTATGAAGATATGACTAAGGATCTTCGCGAGATTGCGTGGAAGTACCGCGGAAAAGTGGCGCTTCAAAATCTAGGTACCAGTGAAGATAAAAGAAACATCTGGTGTCTTCGCATGGGGAATGCATCGGCAAAAAACAAAATCCTTATCAATGCTGGTATTCATGCCCGCGAATGGTTGAATCCGCAGATGATAATGAGAAAGTGCGAGGAGATATTGCGACAGTACCCGGATTATCAGCAAGGGTTGAAGAGAACTTGTGTCTATGTGGTGCCGATGATTAATCCGGATGGAATTACGATTTCCCAGTATGGGTTTGGGACCATTCGTTCGCCAAAACTACGCAAGATTTGTCAGAAAACCAAAGCTTCATATCGCACCTGGAAAGGAAATGCAAGTGGAGTTAACTTGAACTTTAATTTCCCGGGTGGCTGGAATCAAAAAAACAAGTCGAAAAAACCGGATGGTATTACGTATCCGGGAAAAAAGGCGGCGTCAGAAAAGGAAACAAGAGTGATGATGTCCTTTGTGAATCGGATTTCAAGATTGAGAGGAGCCTTGAATTATCATTCTACGGGAAGTATTCTGTATTGGAACTACAATGTGGAAGATAACGGTGCTCTTTACAACAGGCAAAGTGCTTTGGCGTCCAAGGTGAATTACTATACTAGGTACCGCCTTATGCCAAAATCCATTAGTACCGATCCGAATGGTGGTTTTGGAGACTGGCTCATTTATAATAAGAAAGTGCCAAATGTTACGGTGGAAACGGGTTCCGTTATGTGTCCACTGCCATTTTCCCAGATGAAAAAAATAACTAAGGAAAATACAGATTTGTTGTCTTGGTTTGTAAAAAGCTACGTCGGTTAAAGCTGGCGTAGCGTTTCTTTTTGGAAAAAATAAAAAAAATTAAAAAAAGTATTTGACAATAGAAGAAAAATTTGATATGATATTCAAGCAGTGTGAAATTGCATGCGGAGTTGCTGGAATTGGCAGACAGGCATGACTAAGGATCATGTGTCTCTGAGACGTGTGGGTTCAAGTCCCATACTCCGCATTACATTTTAGGTGAAACCGTCGATTGTATCGGCGGTTTTTCTTATATAAAGAAAAGGAGTGGAAGAAATGAATAAAAAAAATATGGGAAAACATATTCTATGTTCTATGGTAGCAGTGGCAACGACCATGACAGTTATGACTTCAACAGCAGAAGCAGCAAAGACAAATAAAGAACCAAAGCAAAAGGTGATTGCTATTGATGCGGGGCATCAGTTGCGAGGAAACTCTTCTCTGGAACCCAATGCGCCCAATTCAAAAGTGAAAAAAGCGAAAGTGACATCTGGAACCACGGGAAAAGTCACAAAACTTCCAGAGTACAAGTTGAACCTTCAGGTGGCAAAGAAATTGAAAAAAGAGTTACAAAAGCGTGGATACAAAGTAGTGATGATTCGTACGAAGCATAACGTAAACATATCCAATGTGCAACGTGCCAAGATGGCAAACAAAGCAAAGGCGGATGCATTTATCCGCATCCATGCCAATTCGGCCAATGCCTCGTCGGTGGCAGGTGCATTGACTATTGCGCCTACAAGTCAGAATAAATATTTGACAAAGAAAGTGCGGAAACAAAGTCAAAAATTATCGAAAAAAGTGATTCAAAAATTTTGCAAAGCAACTGGCGCGAGAAACCGCGGTGTCATGTACACCGATACCATGACAGGAATCAACTGGTGCAAGGTTCCTGTGACTATCGTGGAAATGGGATTTATGAGTAATCCGCAAGAAGACCGCAAGATGTCGACAGTTGCCTATCAAAAGAAGATGGTACAAGGGATTTCCGATGGAATTGATGATTTTTTAAGATAGCGAGGACTCTGTTGAATGTGCTTGATTGATGGTACGATTTGTGTTACAATGTTGAGTATACAGAAAATGAAAGCCGGGGAGGATAATAGACATGGCATTATTACAAGAATGGCGTGATTATGCATACAGCGAAGAGATGCAGAATAGCAAACAGGGTGAAGAACTTTGGAGTAATTATTTTCAGTTAGAAAAAGGAATCTATGAGCAACTCTTGGAAAATCCAGAAGAAGTAGTGGAGGGAACGGTTGAAGAACTTGCTACCAAGTACGATGTTCCACTTTCTATGATGGTAGGATTTTTGGATGGAATCAATGAGAGTTTGAAAGAAGAAAATCCAATTGAAACGATGGAGAAAGACACAAAAGTTAAGTTGGATATCGATTGTGAAAAACTGTATTACAACATGGTAGATTGTAATGCAGAATGGTTATATACATTGCCACAGTGGGATGCGATTTTGACCAAAGAACGTCAGAAAGAATTGTATCGCAAGCAGAAAGATTCTGGTACAATTCGTAATGAAGCACCAAAAGTAGGACGTAATGAGCCATGTCCATGTGGTTCTGGTAAAAAGTACAAACATTGCTGTGGACGTAACTAGTTACTTTGGATAAAAGAAAAGAGGTGGTGTGGTGAAACTTTCCGAATTGGAAAACGGAACTGCAGTCACTTTTGAGTTGCATATCGAAGGGAAAAAGTTCGAATTCCCTTCAGTAATGGAATTTCAGAAGAGAGGCAAGGTGTATTTTCAACCAATACGTGTTGGGGAAAAACTGCTTAATGTTCAAAACGATAAGATTATTGTCAATCTGATGTATACTGTCGCGGGAAGTAAACCTATCATGTGGGGTGAACTGGATGTAAAGGAAGAAGTTTACAAAAAACAGGTTTTCTATACGGCCGATATGGATACAAAAGGTAAAGTGTTTAATCGTCGAGGCGCGTATCGCCAGTTTGTTGGAGCACCTGTGTTTGCAAAAGTGGGGTCTGGAAGAGCGGAGATCCAAGTTGTATTAAAGGATATCAGTACAACAGGATTCTCTTTTGTATATCGTGAAGATCTAGGAGATACAAGTAGATCTTTGGTGGTGATCCCATATGTGTATCGGGACGATCAGGAGATGTTTGATTTGATGTTGTCAGGTAAGATTGTTCGAAAACAAACCATGCAAGATGGTAAGATTTTGTATGGGTGTGCATTGGTGAAGAAAAACGAAGTGATTGCAAAATTCGTGAATTACATGCAGAAAGAGCAGCTTAATCGTATGAATCAGGTCACGAAGTATCCCAACGAGTAGCAAAAAAGTTTATATAGAGTGGGGAAAGATAGATAAAAAATGGAGGTATTGACATGTTAGTATCAGCAAAAGAAATGCTTACAAAAGCAAAGGCAGGCAAGTATGCCGTAGGACAGTTTAACATTAACAATTTGGAGTGGACAAAATCCATTCTTCTCACTGCAGAGGAGTTGAAGTCTCCTGTTATTCTTGGTGTATCCGAGGGCGCAGGAAAATATATGTGTGGTTATAAGACTGTCGTAGGTATGGTAAATGGAATGTTGGAGGAGCTTAATATCACAGTTCCTGTTGCGCTTCATTTGGATCATGGTAGCTATGAAGGAGCAAAAGCTTGTATCGAGGCAGGTTTCTCATCTATCATGTTTGACGGTTCTCATTATCCGATCGAAGAGAACGTGGAAAAGACCAAAGAATTGGTTGCAATCTGCGAGGAAAAAGGAATGTCCATCGAAGCAGAAGTTGGTTCTATCGGTGGTGAAGAAGATGGAGTTGTAGGAGCTGGCGAGTGCGCGGATCCAAACGAGTGTAAGATGATTGCAGATCTTGGTGTAACAATGTTGGCAGCTGGCATTGGAAATATTCATGGAAAATATCCAGAAAACTGGGAAGGACTCAGTTTTGAAACATTGGATGCAGTACAGCAGAAGACAGGCGATATGCCTCTCGTTCTTCATGGAGGTACAGGAATTCCAGAAGATATGATTAAAAAAGCCATCAGTCTTGGTGTGTCTAAGATCAATGTAAATACAGAGTGTCAGCTTTCTTTTGCAGATGCAACACGTAAGTACATTGAGGCAGGAAAAGACATGGAGGGGAAAGGATTTGATCCTCGTAAACTTCTTGCACCAGGTGCTGAGGCAATCAAAGCAACGGTAAAAGAAAAGATGGAATTATTTGGTTCTGTTGGAAAAGCTTGAGTTGTATAAGTTTTAATTGGTAGGTCATACTATTCCTGTAACGTAAAACTTACAAAAACAGGAGGAATGAAAAAATGGCTACAAACACAAATAACAACAACTCAAACAGTAACAACAACACAAAATGCTCGAATTGCAAAAATGCAAGCAACAACAATTCTTCTAAGAATACAACAAACAACAATTCTTCTAAGAATGCAAGCAACAACGCTAGCAAGAATGCAAGTGACAATTCCAGCAAAAACACAACAAAGAATTCTATGGACTCTTACAAATAGCAGAGAGTTCTGAATACAAAGCAAGAACAGACCGTCACCATATGGGGGCGGCCTGTTCTATGTGTAGAAAAACCAAGATGGCTAAGAAAATGGGCTGTCACATCATGGTGAAAAAAGTCATATAATAAAAGAAAAAGAACGTGATGAATATGAGTTTTTCTATTATTCCGATTCGTGAACTGGCACGCTATCGAAAAAGACCAGGTACTATTCTCATTGATTTACGGCATCCAGAAGATTACGAGAAGGGACACATTCCTGGGGCAAAAAATATTCCCTATGAACAATGGAAAACAGAACAAGATGGGTGGAGACATCGTGGTGATACCGTTATCTTTTATTGTCAACGAGGGAATCAAAGTATGTATGCAGCGAAAGAAATGAACAAAAAAGGTTATCATGCCATAAGTATAGCCGGTGGATATCAAGGTTACCGGATATATCAAAAACAGAAAGGAAAGAAGACGCTTCATGAAAAATAATACGTATGAGTTAATCGCCCCTTGCCATTTTGGCATGGAGGCGGTTCTAAAACGAGAAATAATGGATCTGGGATATGAGATTTCTGCGGTAGACAACGGAAAAGTCACCTTTATTGCTGATGCGGAGGGGATATGTCGTGCCAATATCTTTTTGCGTACCACGGAACGAATTTTGCTGAAGGTGGCAGAGTTCAAGGCAACAACCTTTGATGAGTTATTTGAAAGTATCAAAGCTATTCGGTGGGAGCAGTACATTCCTCAGAATGGAAAGTTCTGGGTGGCGAAGGCGTCTTCTGTAAACAGCAAGCTCTTCAGTCCTTCGGATATTCAGAGGATTGTTAAGAAGGCCATGGTGGAAAGTTTGAAGGGCACCTATCATGTGAATTGGTTCCCGGAAGATGGAGCTAGTTACCCACTTCGAATCAGTATTATGAAGGATGTGGTAACAGTAGGTCTTGATACCACGGGTGTTTCGTTACATAAACGTGGATACCGACAGCATACCGCGCCGGCTCCCGTGACAGAAACCTTGGCCGCGGCGATTCTTTTGCTTTCTCCATGGAAAAAAGACCGTATTTTAGTGGATCCTTTTTGTGGAAGTGGTACGATTCCCATTGAAGCTGCAATGATTGCTATGAATATGGCGCCAGGGCTGGAGCGCGAATTTTTGGCAGAAGAGTGGACGAACTTGATTCCGAAAAAAGAATGGTATGAGGTTTCAGAAGAAGCCATGGATCTTGTGTGTCGCGATGTGGAACTTAATATACAAGGATATGATATTGATGGCGAAGTGCTGAAGATGGCAAGAGCAAATGCGGCTTTGGCAGGGGTGGACAAGCATATTCATTTCCAGCAAAGGGACATTATTAACTTTAGTTCGCCGAAAAAGTACGGTTTTGTTGTGTCCAATCCACCTTATGGAGAGCGATTGTCCACCAAAGATGAGATGGAGATGCTGTATCGGAGTATTGGAAATATCATGAAAGAAAATGATACATGGTCGTTTTTCTTGCTCAGTGGATACGAAGAGGCGCAAAAGGCAATTGGGAAAAAGGCTACAAAAAATCGAAAAATATATAACGGTATGATGAAAACCTATCTGTATCAGTACATGGGAGCCAAGCCACCACGTCCGAAATTTGACGAAAAAAGGCAGTAGATTGTGCTTGCTATTTTTTGGGAATGCAAGTATACTAAGGAAGTGAATGAAAAAGCACAGAATAATGGAGGCAAACATGGCGAAAAAACTTATATTTGCGACCAATAATCAGGGAAAAGTAAACGAAATCAAGCAGATACTTGGTGACGGGTATGACGTATATTCTTTGAAAGATTTGGACATACATATTGATATTGTAGAGGATGGCGCTACCTTTGAAGAGAACGCCATCATCAAAGCAAAAGCGATCTGTGAAGAAACTGGAGAGATGGTGCTGGCTGACGATTCTGGATTTGAAGTGGATTATCTAAATGGTGAGCCGGGTATTTATTCTGCTCGTTATCTTGGAGAAGATACTTCCTATGAGATAAAAAATGCAGATTTGCTTAGACGTTGTGAAGATGCAAAAGAAGGCGAGCGTGCAGCGCGTTTCGTGTGCGTGATTGCTTGTGCATATCCAGATGGAAATGTGGAAACTACGAAAGGTGTCATCGAGGGTGTGCTTGCGAAAGAGCCGAAAGGAACCAATGGATTTGGTTATGATCCGATTTTCTATCTGCCGGAGCGAGGCTGTACTACCGGAGAGTTGGAGCCGGAAGAGAAAAATCGCATTAGTCACCGTGGCATTGCTCTTCGCAAAATGGTAGAATTATTGGAGAAATGATATGGCGAAATATCTTGTATTCAGTGATTCTCATGGAAGAGATGAGAATATACTGGACATTGTAAAGCAATATAAAACGGAGATCGAAGGCATCTTTTTTCTGGGAGATGCGGAAAACAGTGGTGACCGCTTACGGGGTTCCGTGCAAGGACCTGTTTATATGGTAAGAGGGAATTGTGATTGGTCTCTCCAAGCGCCGGATTTTCAAGTGTTCAAGCTTCATGGTCATAGGATTGCCATGACACATGGGCATAGACAACATGTCAATATGGGGATTGATACATTGAAGTATTGGGCGATGGAAAAAGAAGCAGACTTGGTTTTGTTTGGACATACTCATGTGCCTTTTGTGGAACAGACTTCGACGTTAACGGTGCTCAATCCAGGAAGTATCTCTCGTCCACGCCAGGAGGGGCATAAAAAAACCTATGCCATTTTGGAGTTTTTGGAAAATGGAGAGTTGGATATAAAAATTTGTAATGCATAAAAGAAAGGAAAAGGAAAATGTTAAATTATATACTTGTATTTTTGATATCAATGGTGCCGATTTTGGAGTTGAGAGGTGCGATTCCGTACGCGGTTGCTTGGGGAATTCCACTTTCTGTTGCCTTCCCGTTGGCAATAGTCGGGAATATGATTCCGGTTCCGTTTATCCATCTTTTTGCTCGAAAAATACTGGAGTGGGGCGCAGATAAACCAGTTATCGGTAAGTTCTTTACCTTTTGTCTGGAAAAAGGAGAAAAAGGCGGCAAGAAGTTACAGGAAAAAGCGGGGAAAGGACTTTTTGTGGCGCTTCTGTTATTTGTAGGTATTCCACTTCCGGGTACGGGGGCGTGGACAGGAACATTGGCGGCAAGTTTTTTGGATATGGATTTTAAGAAAAGTGTATTGGCTTGCATGGGCGGTGTAATCTTGGCAGGAATTATTATGGCGACATTAAGTGTAGTGGCACGAGAAACGTTCATGACGTTATTTGTTCATTGATTGAGAAAAATTAAAAAAATCAAAAAAACATCTTGACAAATTAGGACAATCCTAATATAATGATTAACGGTGCTGCTGATAAGGGTAGCAGATGGGATCTTAGCTCAGCTGGGAGAGCACCTGCCTTACAAGCAGGGGGTCACAGGTTCGAGCCCTGTAGGTCCCATATATATACTAATCTTATCGTAGCTTACAATATATAAGCCATTATGGCATATGGCGGGATAGCTCAGTTGGCAAGAGCACACGGTTCATACCCGTGGTGTCGGGGGTTCAAATCCCTTTCCCGCTACTCACTGAGGGTCTTGATGTAATCAAGGCCCTTTGCGTTATTATGGGGAATGGATGACGCACAACTATGAGAGAGGAAGGTATTGGAATGAGAATTGGTATGGGGTACGATGTACACAAGCTGGTGGAAGGGCGTGACCTGATTCTTGGCGGTGTATCAATTGAGTATCAGTATGGGCTTTTAGGACACTCGGACGCGGACGTACTATTGCATGCGATCATGGATGCGTTGCTTGGGGCAGCAGCGCTTGGTGATATCGGGACACATTTCCCGGACACGGATGACCGTTACAAAGGTATTTCTAGTGTAAAACTTCTAGAACATGTGGCGAGTTTGCTGAAGGAGAATGGATTTACAGTGGGCAATGTGGATGCTACCATTATTGCGCAGAAGCCTAAAATGGCACCGCATATCCAGCAGATGCGGCAAAATATTGCGCATGCGCTGGGAACCGATGTGAGTCGCATCAATGTGAAAGCAACGACAGAAGAAGGGCTTGGGTTTACTGGAAGTGGGGCCGGTATCTCATCTCAGGCAATTTGCATGTTGGAAGAGTAGAAGGGGTTGGGTGTAAATGAAACATAGGGAAATGTGGGGAACCATTTTTGGTGATACCGATAAATACGTGGATTTCTACTTTAGAGCAAAGGCAAACAAGGCTGTTGTTTATTCCCAATACGATGAAGGTGTTTTGGTGAGCATGGCATTTTTTAGTCCGTGTGTGGTTGTATATCGAGGACAGGAGTGCGTTTGCCCGTATATTGTAGGAGTTGCTACTAGTCCGCAACATCGTGGCAAAGGAATTATGGCAACTCTTTTGGAACAAGGTTTGGCAGATGCCAAGAGTCAAGGTGCTCCCTTGGCATTTTTGAGCCCGGCGAATCCTAAGATTTATGAGCCTCTTGGGTTTGAAGGGGCGTATTACCGAACACAACTTAAAGTAAAAGAAAATCAACGGAGATGGTATACGGCGGCCACCTTTTCGCGCTTGGATCAAACAGGAAAAGAGCAGGTGGCAGAATTTGCAAGAGCACAGTTGTATGCATCGGATTTGGACTTGTACATGCATCGAAGTGTGGAATATTATGAATTGCTTCATGAGGAAATGAAGGCGCTGGATGGTAGGGTAATTGTCTTACGTGAAGGCAAGTTTATTCGAGGTGTGGCGGCTTACGTCCATGAGGAAAATTTCTATGAGATAACGGAAGTAATCTGTGATCCGGTAAATGCCAGAAAGGTGATGCAGTCCATCTGCGCATTTCTGATGGAAAGGCCGGACAAAGCAGTGGTATTTTCGGATGGGTATTTCTTGAGTGATGTGAGTGGTGATGGGATTGAGGTTTGCCAGATGGAAGAACCATATATTATGGTGAAAGGCTTAAGCGAAGAAAATCAAAGTGGTCTTCGCGTCTATATTAATGACATTACATAAGGAAGCAAAAAGAGAGGAGCATGAGACGTGGATAACGAAAATAAATTAGAAGGACGCCACAGTGTACTGGAAGCTTTTCGTGCAGGAAAACTAGTGGAAAAACTCTATGTACTGAAAGGATGTCAAGATGGTCCGGTGTTAAATATTCTCCGGGAGGCAAAAAAAGCAAATACCCTTGTGGATTTTGTTCCAAAGGAACGTTTGGATCACATGAGCGAGAGTGGAAAGCATCAGGGAGTTGTGGCTATTTTATCTGCATTCCATTATAGTACCATCGAAGATATGTTTGCTTTGGCAGAGGAACGTGGAGAGGATCCTTTCTTTTTCTTGTTGGATGGGATTGAAGATCCGCACAATCTGGGGGCGATTATTCGTACTGCTAACTTGGCAGGGGCTCATGGGGTTATCATACCAAAAAGACGTGCAGTGGGCTTGACAGCTACCGTGGTAAAGGCTTCGGCGGGAGCCATTCACTATACTCCAGTGGCAAAGGTGACCAACCTTACTTCTACGATGGAGGAGTTGAAGGAGCGAGGAATGTGGTTTGCCTGTGCAGACATGGACGGTGAAGTAATGTACCGTCAGAACTTGCGGGGCTCTATTGGCCTTGTTATTGGAAATGAAGGAGCAGGTGTGTCTCGCCTTGTGAAGGAGCATTGTGATTATGTTGCCAGCATACCGATGCGTGGTGATATCGATTCGTTAAATGCTTCTGTGGCGGCCGGTGTATTGGCTTTCGAAGTGGTTCGTCAGCGTGGCTATTCCAAATCATAAAAGTGAGGGTGTAGAATGGCGGAAGAGTATTGTGGTTTAACAGATGAAGAGGTGCTCCAGCAGATCCGGGACGGTGAAAGCTCGGGAGTAGACTATCTTTTGGAAAAGTATAAAAATCTTGTTCGAAAAAAAGCGAGAGCGCTTTATCTGATTGGTGGAGACAATGACGATTTGATTCAAGAAGGAATGATCGGGCTCTACAAAGCGATTCGAGACTTTCAGGCAGAGCGAGAAGTGTCCTTTATTCATTTTGCCAATCTGTGTGTAGAACGACAACTTTATAATGCGGTAAAAGGTGCCAATCGTCTGAAAAATTCTCCGCTGAATTCCTATGTTTCGCTGGATGTTCCAGTAGGGGTGGCGGGAAATACGGAAGAGACGAGGCAGACACTGGGGGAGATTTTGGAAAAGGGCGGAATTTCCAATCCAGAAGATATTATGATTGACCGGGAGCGGGTTGGTAGGATTGAACGGATGATGCGAGAAAATCTAAGTGGTTTTGAGCAGAGTGTTGTGAACTTGTATATTGAAGGTTTGAACTATCAGCAAATTGCAGCCAAGTTGGAAAAAACACCGAAGTCAATTGATAATGCACTCCAGCGCATAAAGAAAAAATTAAGTGAATTGTGCTAGGATGAAAAAAATGCGGAAGAACTGAAAAGTTGTGGTTGACATGGGCGAGTTACTCTGCTAGAATAAGTCATGTGCTATTTGTTGATAAACAAATAGAGGCAAGCTGGCGTGGCACAGTCGGTAGCGCACTTCATTGGTAGTGAAGAGGTCACGGGTTCGATTCCCGTCGCTAGCTTTCATTTATTAGGATAAAACAAGACAAGGAAAACGGACCGTTGATTTGCTGACATGTTTTGGCAAGGGACAGTTCGTTTTTCTTATTTACTGTAAACAAAACGGAGGGGAATATATGAATAAAATCCGTAGTGTGAAAGGGATTATTGCGGCGCACACGCTTACTTATTTTAATTTTTTGAATCTTGTACTGTCGTTGCTTGTTCTGGTTTCGGGGCAGTGGCGCAATATGCTTTTTATGGGTGTTGTTATTTCGAATTCGCTCATTGGTATAATCCAAGAATGTAAGGTGAAAAAATTGATCGATGCCCTTTCTGTGGTGACGGTTACAAAAGCAAAAATGTTACGCGGGAAAAGTGTGGAAGAAGTTCCCGTGGAAAAGGTGCAAGTGGGCGATGTGCTTCGATTTGATGCGGGGGATCAGATCTCAGTGGATTGTGAGACGGTACTGTCGCATGGTGTGGAAGTGGATGAGTCACTGCTTACCGGGGAGTCTCTTGCGGTGGAAAAACGAAGGGGAGATGTGCTTTATTCAGGGAGTCATGTGGTGGCAGGAACGGTTACGGCAAAAGTCATTCACATTGGTGAAGGGAATTATGCCACTCAGTTGGTTCGTAGAGCGCAGACAAAGCGACGTGCCACGTCGGAAATGCAAAATGCAATTCGCAGTATTATTAAATGTGTAGGATGTGCCATTGTTCCGATTGGAGCGGTGCTTTACGTAATTCAGCGATGTGTGGCGGGCAATACGGTTTCGGATTCGCTGGTTAATACCGTTGCGGGAGTTCTGGGAATGATTCCGGAGGGGTTGGTGCTGTTAACAAGCGTATCCTTTATCTTGGGAGTTGGACGTCTTGCTAAGAAAAATGCGTTGGTGCAAGAGATGGAGGCCATTGAAGCGTTGGCTCGGGTGAATGTTCTTTGTCTGGATAAGACGGGGACCATAACCACAGGGGACCTTCAAGTGGAGCAAGTGATACTTGTGACGAAGGAGGTAAGGGAAAGGGAAATTATGTCGATCATGGGAAATATTTCCTATGCTTTTCAAGAAACAAATCATACCACAGAGGCGCTGCAGGCATATTTTGAAAAAGAGGTTGGATTTGACATTGTGGAACGAGTTCCATTTAGCTCATATCGGAAGTATATGAAAATAGTAGTGCGGGAGAAGGGAGAAAATGTGTCGTACCGCCTTGGTGCACCGGAGTGTCTGACAAAGACCATTGACGTGTTGGTGGCGTCGGAACGATATGCGCAAGAGGGGATGCGTGTATTGCTTTTGACGAAAAAAGGAGAGCCGTTGGCGTTTGTCTTGCTTTCGGATGTGATCAAAGAAGATGCTTCCGAGATGATGGAGTTCTTTCGCGATAAAGGTGTGGAGATCAAGATTTTGTCGGGAGATAATCCGGCGACTGCGTCCTATATTGCGGGACGTGCTCAAATAGAAGAGGCGCAATGCTATATTGATGCCAGGAAATTGCCGGGGGAAGAAGAAAAACTTCGTGAAATCGTTGGGGAGTATACTGTGTTTGGAAGAGTCTCACCAGAGCAAAAGCAAAAGATTGTGCACGCCTTGCAAGCCGATGGGAAGATAGTGGGAATGGTGGGAGATGGCGTCAACGATGTGCTGGCGTTAAAGGACGCGGATTGCGGAATTGCTATGGCGTCTGGGAGCGATGCAGCAAAGCAGACGGCGCATGTTGTTTTGATTGATTCGAACTTTTCTTCTATGAAAGAGATTGTAAAAGAGGGGAGAACGATCATCGCGAATATAGAACGAGTGAGTGCGTTGTATCTGACCAAGACGTTGTATTCTATGTTTTTGTGTATTGCGTTTATTTTGCTTGGGAAAACGTATCCATTTATCCCGATTCAACTTAGTTTGATCGGGGCGACGGCAATTGGTCTTCCTAGTTTTTTGCTTGCCTTCGAACGACATGAAGAGGTGGCTTCTGGGGGATTTTTGAAAAATGTGTTGCGTATCTCTTTGCCGGCTGCTGTGAGTTTGACCATTGTACTGGTGGCGTTGGCATATGTAAAAGATTTTGTTCCAGGTAACGAGGTATGCATGCGAATGATGAATCTGCTAGCTGGTGGGGTGGTGAGTTTTGGCGTGCTCGTTGCAGTATGCAAACCTATGAATCGTCGTCGATTTGCTTTGTGTGTGGCGATGATTGGGATTTTTTGCGGAGCGATATTGCTCTTTGCTGACTTTTTTGTGTGAAGCCTTGCAAGTGTCAGCGTTAGACAAGAAGTTCGCTGTCTCGTAATCCCTGATTGACGAGCTGGATGGCACGGTTTAAGTTGTTGGTCAAATATAAATATCCCATAAGCGCTTCAAAACCAGTGGCCATGCGATAGTCATGGATGCTGGCGTTTTTTGCTACAGAATGAGACTTGGCATTGCGACCGCGTCGGTATATGGTTATTTCCTCTTCTGTGAGAGAATTCTCAATTGAAGAGAAGAGGGTTGCTTGGGCGCCGGCGTTTACAAGTTTACTGGACCGACGGTGAAGCGTGTTTACTACCCCGTCGGTCCCCTCTACGATGTGCGTGCGGATGATGATTTCGTACACTGCGTCTCCTAAGTAAGCGAGAGTGAGAGGGGAATAGGTGTTGATATCTTTGGGTTGCAGTTTGAATTCGTTCTGTATTGCGCTCAAGAGCTGAATTGTGTCTTGCATAATTTTGTCTCCTTAAAATCGATATATTCATGTTGTTCGCCATAAGAATGACATGAATTTTTTTTATATTGTATCTTGAAAAAGGATAGTTCGTCAACGAAAATTAATGAATTGTAAATTTTTTGTTACCGAGATGCAAAAAAAGGGAGTGGCAAATGCAAAAATGGACTTGCATATTATGGGTGGGAATGCTATAATGTACTAAGATTTCATTGTGGGGGCGTATATTAGTTTTTCCACAAAGACAAACAAAAAAATAGGAGGTATTTCGATGAGACAGATCGGTACAAAATCAGCAAGATACTTCAAAAAGATCGTAACTCTCGTTGTAGCATTCGCAATGGTTGTTACATCTCTTGCAGTATCCGCAACAGATGCCGAGGCAGCCAAGAAAAAGGTGAAGAAGGTTAGCATCGGTGTAAAGGTTGGGGGATCTGGTATTCTTGTTCTGAAAAAGGGACAGAAGAAGAAACTTAATGTTTCTGTAACCCCTAAAAAAGCAAGTAAGAAAGTTTCTTACAAATCTAGTAACAAAAAGGTAGTAAGCGTAAACCAGAAGGGTGTTGTTAAAGCCCGTAAAGCGAAAGGTTCTGCAAAGATCACAGTAACTTCTAAGCAGAATAAAAAGAAAAAAGCTACTATCACAGTTAAGATTGGTACTCCAATCAAAAAAGTAACAATCAACAAGACTGGTCTTATGGAGTGGCAGAGTGCCAACTTTACATTGGTTGAGAAGAATGGCCAGTTGCAGAAAGATTATCCTAAGTTCAAAGAAAATGTTACAATGAAGAATGGTGCATTCAATGTTGTGGCTGGTAGAACTTTGACTTTGAAAGCAACGGTAGCTCCTAAGAAACCAACTTCTAAGAAAGTCAAGTGGGAACCTGTATCTGGTAAGAGCTATGTATCAGTGGTTCCTACAGGAAAATTGAATGAATGTAAAGTTGCATTGAGAACTGTAAAAGGTAAACCAAATTACAAAGTAACACTTGTTGCGACAGCAATGGACGGAAGTGGAAAGAAAGCAACTGTTAAGTTGAATGTTGGCGAGTTCAAGAGTGATAAGACTCCAGCTCCTACAAAGGCTCCTGACACAAGAAATCTTACTAAAGTAGAAGATTTCGAAGGTTATGAAGTTGGAACAGTATGGGATAGATACACAGCGGCTGGACAGGATCAGGGACACATGACTGTAGTACAGGACCCTGAGAACCCAGAGAACAAATGTCTTCAGGTTAAATTTGATGGTACAGGCGCATCTTATGACTTCGCTCCTGTATTCGGTGTAGATCTTTCTAAGTTGAGTGATTCTACAGGAAAATCTGCAGAAGGAAAAACATTGGGCAATTACACAGGTATCAATGCAGATGTCCGTGTTGTAGGTAATGATAGTGACGTTACATACAAGACAATTCACTGCTACTTTGACCAGTATGGTGCAATCCAGAAGAGTGATAAGTTTGCAGCAGATGCAAACAAATCTGCTTCTGCTCACGTTGATAAAGACGGTAATGTAGTAGCTGCTGGTTCTGAGACTGAAGATAAATCCATCCGTTTTGGTGTAGAGATTTCTCATGCAACAGGTAGTGATAAAGGATTCGCTGGTCAGCTTTACAATGGAAAAGCTGGTGCAGAGGAAAAAGATAAGTACATGCCTGCATACAATGAAAATGTATGGAAGATGGAAGAGAAGACAACATGGTTCATTGATAATTCTGCTCATACAGGATACAAACCAAGTGAAGTTGCTTCCGATTATCCAGATGGTGTAGTTCCAAATGTAGGATTCGCATCTAAGGCATTGGTTATTGATCAGACACGTATTAAAGAGATGGATCCAACATTGCCAGATCAGACAAAATTTGATGTAGTTATTGGTAGTACTTATGCAGGTACAACTACATATGCGGCAGTTAATACATCTGTAACTTTGTATATTGATAATATTTCCCTTGCTGAGGAAGTAACACCTATCACAGGCTTCGAGTTGTCTGTAAGCGGTGAGCCTAAAGTTGCAGTGGGAAGTGCAGTTGCTGTAAACGTTGCATACACACCAGAGAACACAAGCCAGAAAGGTCTTGACTGGACAGTAAACAACGACAAAGTAACAGTAGATGCAGCTGGTAAAGTAAGTGTTGCAGAAGACTTCGTGTTCACTACAGATGCGCCAAAAGGCCAGAGAACAGAGACAATCGTAGTTACTGCTACATCTAAAGCAAACCCAGCGTTGACAAAGAGTATTGAACTTACAGTATATGATTTGCCACCAGAAACAGAGTTGATCCTTACTGCAGACATGATCGACACAGAGCTTTCTGATGCAACAGCAGAAGTAACTACAGATGCTGAGGGAAGAGAGTGCATTAAGCTTAACTTCACAGGAAATCAGCAGCGTGTATACTTCAAACTCCCAGAAACAAAAGACCTTTCTGCATACAAATCTGTTGAGATTGAGGCTTATATGGCATCTCAGATGAGTTTTGAGACATTCGCAGATACATTTGATAAGAATGCAGATAACTGGTGGGAGACTGCTACAACAGAGACATACCCATTCTATCAGGGATCACATGCAATCAGACCAGACTCTGACATCACATTGGAAGACTTCAATGCTCAGTATGGTATCGATGGTTCTTCTTATGCAGTAGATGGTGTAATTCCTAAGGGAACACCTATCGGAGATGTTGCAACAGAGATCGAGGTTCTTGATCTTGCTGAGATCAAAGAAGGTGACTGGAGTAAGACACAGTACGTGGTACTCGGTACAAACCAGCCACCAGATGATGATTTCGAGTTGTGCAACTACTACATCTATTCTATGAAGCTTATTGCTAAGACAGATGATGAGGCAGGAAGCGAAAGTGGTAGTGTTGAATCTGCAAGCACAGAGGAAACTGCAAACTAATTTATCACATCATTACATCATGTAATAACTATTTCAGGTTTGAGAGTTGCACCTGTGTGCGGGATGACACGGGTGAGCTCTCTATACCCGACTTTATGAAAGGTGAAAGGACTTGAAATATTTATTAAAATACAAAATAAAAATGGAGGTAAGAGTTTTGAAAAAGAATTTCAAAAGAACTTTGGCTAAAGTAATGGCAGTAGCATTGACAGTTTCTTTGGTTGGAACAGCAGCAGACGCTGATGCAGCTAAGAAAGTTAAACTTTCTGCAAAATCCATTACTGTAACTAAAGGAAAATCCAAAAAAGTAACTATCAAAAATGTGAAAGCTAAGAAAGTTAAGAAACTTACAGTTAAGACTTCTAAGAAGAAAATCGCAACTGTAAAGAAATCTGGCAAAACAGCTTTCAAAGTAACAGGTAAGAAAGTAGGTAGCGCTAAGATTACAGCTACTCTTAAGATTAAGGGTAAGAAAAAAGCTACTAAGCTTACATTGAAGGTTAAAGTTAAGAAGGCTGCTAAGAAGCCTGCAACTACTACACCAGCTACAGCAGCTCCACAGGAGTCTGCAACACCAGCTCCACAGGAGTCTGCAACACCAGAGCCAACTGTAACACCAGAGCCAACTGCAACACCAGAGCCAATCGTTTGGCCAGAGGTATATGATTTTGCTCTTACAGCAGACATGATGCCAGGTTGGGTTACAAATGGTGATGATGCTTCTACTCCAGGTTCTGAGTATGGTACAGTAGTATTCAACGAAGATGGTACAGTTTCATTCTCTACAGAGCCTACAGAGGCTGAGAAAACAGGAAGTGTATACAACAACGGTGTTGCATTCTATATCACAGATGCAAAAGACAAAGTAGACATTTCTGGTTACACATACATCGCATTTACTGTTGCTACAACTGCAGAGTTCAAGCTTATGACTTGGTCCGGCGGATCTGATCCTGAATCTTTCTGGGATAAGAGAGATACATGGGGAAGCCAGGCAGCTGTTGTTGACAATGGCGATGGAACAAAGACAATCTACTACGAAATTCCTACTGCTTTCGCTAGTGACGGAACAAAAGCTAGAGCTGCAGGTTTCACATTGAAAGCAGCTGATCCAAATGAGGTTGTAGAAGGCGATGCTGAGCCATCTTATGTTGCTCAGACAGCTACATTGTACAGCATCAAACTTTTGGATGAGATTCAGGCTGCTCCACCTGCTGCTACTCAGAGTCCATTCTCTGAAGGAGTTCAGATCGACTTGAACGATGCTTTCCTTGCAGATATGTCTGATGCAGCTGCTACAGCTGCTAAAGATGAAGATGGATACGCTGCAACAAAGATTGCATTTAGTGGTAACTATCAGAGAGCATTCTTTAGTCTTCCAGAAGATGTAGATGCTGCTGAGATTGCTAAAATCGAGATTTACGGTGAAGCTCCAGCTCAGATGTCTGCTAGTCTTTTCCAGAATGACTTCTCTACATCAGCTGATAGTTGGTGGACACTTGCTAAAGCAGAGACTTATCCATTCTATGGTGGATCTGGTACACGTGATGAGCAGGGTGGTCTTATCGAGCGCGGTCGTGAGTTGTCAGTTTTGACAGTTCCAGCTGGTGCAATCGAAGGAAATGGTGGATTCATTTCTGTAGGATCTAATGCTGTTCCAGCTGTAGTAGAAGATGCTGAGACAGATGAAGAGATGGCAGCTGCATGGGCAACTTGCAACTACTACATCTATGGTATCAACATCGTTCTCAAAGGTGAGACTCCAGAGACTCCAGAGGTAGAGACTCCAGAGGTAGAGACTCCAGGTGCTGAGACAGAGACTCCAGAGACTCCAGAGGTTCCAGAGGTAGAGACTCCAGATGCTGAGACAGAGGATGTTGAGGAAGAAGTTGCTGAGCCAGTTGTTTACGAAGTAGACAAAGAAATCACATACACAGGTGAAGTTGCTCAGTATGCTGGTAACCTTGGTGCAAACCTTGATGAAGCTATCACAGTAAAAGATACAGATACTGTATCTGTACTTGTAGAGATCAAAGATGCTGAAGGAAATGCATCTGAAGTAACTATGCAGATTGCACTTTGCACAAGCACAATGGATTACTATGGTTCTAGAACTTTGGAAGCTTTTCCATTTGCTGATGGTGACGAGCTTGACATGACTGCTGTAGATGGTGCTGAGATTGATGGAACTGCAGAAATCGTAGCAGTTTACACAAACAACATGGATGCAGTTGCTGAAGGTGAGACAGCAGTTCTTACAATCAAGACAATCACAGTTACTCCAGCTGAGTAATTCAGATTCGTATAATTACAAATATTATGTGACTTAGTCACATTCACAAAAGGTGCATATGCATGCGTATGCACCTTTTTTTCCTAAAATTTTCGAGACTCAGGAGCGAAAAGCTCCAAAAAATAGAGTTATGTTATCTGGTAAGAGGAAAAAGGATTTAGGGTTTAAAATGTCAGATAATAATGAAAACAAGGAGGTATTTCACATGCGTAAAAACATTAGAAGCGTAGTAGCGAAGACACTTGCCGTGGCACTTGCATTGACAACTGTTGTTACAGCAGTTCCAGCTAGTGAGGCTGATGCGGCGAAGAAACCAAAACTGAGCAAGAAAAAAGTAACAGTTACGGTTAAAAAATCGACTAAAATTTCGATTAAAAACGTAAAAGCGAAAAAGGTTAAGAAACTTACTGTTACAACAAACAAGAAAAAAATTGCAACAGTAAAGAAAAATGGAAAAACTGCTTTTACAATCACAGGTAAGAAAGCAGGAAAGGCAGTTGTTACTGCTAAAGTTAAAGTTGGAAAGAAAACAACAACATTGAAAGTAAATGTAACCGTTAAGAAGGCGGCTGTAAAACCTGCAACAACAGATGCGGCTGCAACTGATGCACCAACAGAATCCACTGCACCAACTGCACCAGCGGCAACAGCAGCGCCTACGGCAGAGCCTACCGTACCACCAACACCAGCTCCAACACCACTGGTATATTATTCAGAGACATTTGACGAGAGCGTTGGTGATTGGTATGCAAGATACGATACAGAAAAGAGTGCAGAGCAGGGAGTTGATACAAATGTATCCATTTCTAGCGAGTCTCATTCTGGAGCAGGAGCACTTCTTATGTCTGGTCGACTCGAAGCATGGAATAGTGCTGGTATAGACTTGACAAATGTAGTAACAGAAGGTGCTACATACAAGGCAACATTCTGGGCAAAGGTTCCAGATGGCTATGACGATTTTGAAGATGGAATCTTGATGAGAGTCTCTGGTGCATGCAAAATGGAAGAGGATGCAGATGAGAAGTATGAAAACTATCCTGCAGACACCGACTATCTTGTTGCATATGATGAATGGAGTTATCATGAAGTAGAGTTTGTAGTTCCATCCGCGATTAACAGTTACGTATTCTATTTTGAAACAAATGGAAGTGGTAAATCGCCATATTTGATTGATGATTTTACGTTGGAGCGTTTGAATGCACCACGTGAGTTTGATTCTACTCTTCCAAGTATCAAAGATACATATGCTTCTATTGGATTTGATACAATTGGTACAGCGACTTCTTACGATCAGTTGTTGAACAAAAATATACTTGGATTCATCAAACATCACTATAACAGTATTACACTTGGTAACCAGTGGAAACCAGATGCTGTAATTTCTAAGGATGTTGTTCCAACAACAGATGAAAGCGTAGCAGATTATATCTTCAATGATACATATGCAACACGTGCAGCTAACTTGGATGCGGATGGAAATCCGGTAGTTCCAGTAATCGACTTTACATACATTGATAAATGTATGAAACTTGCACATGAGAATGGTCTCAGAATTCGTTACCATACATTCATCTGGCACCAGCAGATGCCAAAACACTTCTTCACAGAAGGATTTAGCGATGCTGACAATGCAGTTGTAGTTACTGATCAGGCAACGATGCTTGACCGCGAGGAAATGTACATCCGTACAGTAATGAATCACATTCTCAATAGTGAGTATGCAGACACGGTTTATACAGTAGACGTTGTAAATGAGTATACACACATGCATAACCTTTCCATACAGGTAGGAAGCGATAACTGGTGGAAATATTCCTTCGGTAACGTAATGCTGACTAATAGTGAGTATGTTAAGAAAGCGTTTGTATGGGCTTACGATGAGCTTGTAAAAGCTGGTCGTCAGGATAGTGTTTCCCTTATGTACAATGACTATAGTACATATGTACCAACAACAACAGCACAGATTATCGAGTTGATCAACAACATCAATACAGTTGATGAGATTAACACTGTTGGTAAGATTTGTGCAGGTGTTGGTATGCAGGCGCACTTGGCAGAAGTAAATACAGATGCAACAGTATTCAGAACTGCTCTTGATAAATTTGCAGCAGAAGGTTTTGAAATTCAGATTACAGAGCTCGATATCACGAATACAGGTATCGTTACAAATGAAACTTCCGAAGCAGATAAAGCTGAGGTATGGGAAGAAAATGCTCGTTTCTACGGTGAGATCATGACAGAAATCATCGATGCAAAAGCAAAGGGTGCTAATATCACAGGTGTTACTATCTGGGGTATCACAGATGCTACATCTTGGAGATCTGATGCAGCTCCAGTATTGTTTGGTTCTGACGTGGCAGATAAAAAACCATCTTTCGATGCCGTTATTAATGCAGCGTTGAACTATGGCAAATAATTCTTACCTTATATATTTATAGAATAAAAAAGAGGTCTTTGGCGCATATTGCGTCAGAGACTTCTTTTTTGATGGTGCGCCTAGTGACACAAGTTTCTAGTGGAAAAACATAATGGATATTAAGAAAAACTTGCATTTGTTAGTAAACTATGCTATACTACGAAAAAGCAATAAGTTTCTATTTTATCTGGTTATTCAATCTTATCTTTAGAACTCTTGCTTAACGATTCCAAATATAAATTAGATCATTAAGTAGGGGCGATGGAGATATAGCAAATAATATTCGCCCTCTTGATGAGACATAAGAAAAGGGGGTATGATTATTGCAAAAGGAAAATTTGTTAGCAAAGCGTCTCGATGCGACAGAACTTTCGGATTCTTACGATGAAGTTTGTAAGCGCATATTGACGAATAAGCAGATTTTGGCATGGATTATTAAATGTTGCGTGGAAGAGATGGAAGGGTATGAAGTCTGTGAGATAATAAAATGGATTGAAGGGAACCCAGAAATATCTCAGCAAAATGTACATGCAGACGAAAGAGGGCAATTTGTTGAAGGGATGAACACAGAAGATGTTACTTTGACAGAGGGAACAATATATTATGACATACGATTCAGTGTGCACATTCCCGCCAGGCGAGAGAGTATTAAGCTTATCCTAAATATTGAAACGCAAAACAACTTTTATCCGGGTTATCCATTGATTAAACGAGGGATATATTACGGAAGTAGACTGATTTCTGCGCAGTATGGAACAGAGTTTACCAATGCGCATTATGAAAAGATAAAGAAGGTGTATTCTATATGGATCTGCACAAACCCGCCAGTAGGACGCAAAAATACGATTACACGTTACTCTATGGCAGAGTACAATGAAGTTGGAGCAGTGAAAGAAAAGAAGGAATATTATGACCTCATATCGGTGATTATGATCTGCCTAGGAAAAACAGAAGATGAAAATTGCGGTGGAATTGTGAGATTGCTAGATGTGCTTCTGGACAGTTCTCGAGCATCAGAAGACAAGAAAGCAATATTGTGCGATGAGTATAACATTAAACTAACATCAGAAATAGAAAGAGAGGTGTCAGATATGTGCGATCTTGGTTTGGGGCTACGACAGCAAGCATACGAAGAGGCATATGAAGAGGCAAAAGTAAATGACATTTACAATTTGATGGAGGAAACGGGATGGGAATTAGCACGTTGTATGTCAGTTTTGAAAGTGCCAGAAGAACAGAAAGAGCTTTATGAGAATCTTGTAAAAAAGCAGGGCGAGCTGGCGTTAAGTACAAACTAGAATTATAACATAAGAGATTCGATAAAAGGAAAGGGTTATCCGCTTAGCAACATCGCTAACAGGATAGCCCTTTTGTTATCTAACTCAATTGTTTGTGTATTTTCTTGTGTAAAGGTATCATCAGTTGACATATGGCAATGGTTACAACTATACATACAAGAAAATACAAGTAAATATTGTAGGAGCCCAGCGTGTCTTTGAAGAGAATCATAGGGACTCGCTGATAGATATAATAGTAAAATAGATTTTTCCCGATGTATGTGTACACGGGATTGGTTGCTTTCATTTTCATTGTAAGGAACACAATGATAAGGGAAAAAAGCACGGATAAAATCTCAAAACGCCATACATTTCCCTTTGGTAACTTGTAAGTAATGACAAAAGCTACAAGGAGAAGAAGTAGTGTGGACAGATACCATTTGCTTCTTTTGACGCAAAAGATACGACGAAATTTATCGATGTGACATGAGAAAATCATGCCTGCTGTATAACATAGGATGGTGTTGTACCACCATCCGCCTTTGTGTTGTCTCATGAAAAATATGTAGAAGAGACTAAGCACGAAGACCAGCGAAACGGATATCCAATGTTTCTTTTTGGGGATAAACCGAAAAGAAAGGTAAGTAACGATATATAAATACATGATAGCAAATACATACCAATTGCTGTTTCCAAGGCTTTCCCACGCAAAAAATGCTTTGATAGCATAACGGAAAGTCGGTGGTTGCCCAGTGGCACAGCTGACGATTAGGTATAGAATCGCTGCGATTTCAAAGTTAATTACCAAGGTCAAAATTCGTTTCCGTGGAAAGGATTGGATGTATCCCTCCTTGTGCTTTAAGGATTCCATGACACCATAGCCAGAGTAAAAGAGGAACATGGCTACGATGAGCTGTCCCAATGCCCGGTTGGTGTATATGTAGGCCCAGTCCACAGCGTTATACATATCCGACGAAAGGTATTGGATAATGTGAGTCATAAAGACAGTTGTAAGAAAATATCCATTGATCGTCGTAGTCATATCCCGGGACAGGAAGTCGGTATTTGGCTTTCCTACTCCAAAAGCGCTTAGAAGCAGGAGGAGCAGGAAGCCAGCAAATAGGATTCCCATAATTAATACAAAATCTTTCCGTCAGCCACTTGTCTTAGATGTTTTCCATAATTGGATTTGCCGTATTGATCGGCGGCAGCAAGAAGCTGATCTTTTGTGATCCAGTTATTTTTGTATGCAATTTCTTCCACGGCAGAAAGCATGATGCCCTGTCGATTCTCAATGACACGAACAAATTCGCTGGCGTCAGCAAGAGCATCCATAGTGCCCGTATCCAGCCATGCATAGCCACGGCCAAGAGTCACTACATTTAATTTATCTTCCTCTAAGTACATACGGTTCAGATCCGTGATTTCAAGTTCGCCACGAGCAGAAGGTTTGATCTTCTTTGCCATTTCTACCACGCGGTTGTCGTAGAAGTAAAGCCCAGTTACGCAATAATTTGACTTCGGATGTTCTGGTTTTTCTTCGATGGAAATTGCTTTTCCGTCGGCATCAAATTCCACGATGCCAAAGCGTTCCGGATCGTCCACATAATAACCGAAGATAGTAGCTCCCTCTTTCTGGGCAGCAGCGGTGCGAAGATGATTGCTAAGACCGCTTCCATAGAAGATATTGTCACCGAGAACCATGGCACAAGAATCGTCGCC
>JAZNJZ010000009.1:0-12622 GCA_045578325.1 Eubacterium sp. | reverse complement strand
TTTTTATGTTCTCTTTTTTCTTTGTATAAGGCGAAGCCCTACAGTCTGCGAAACGAAGTGGAGCAGACGGATGCACGGCGGAGCCACTATAAGTGGTTGAATATGGCGAAAAATAGTGCTATAATGTATGTAATAATGTGTGTAGGCATGTAGTTATTCATGAGCTGTTTTGGGTAGGGGGTTACTTATAGTTAGAGAGGCGGGGTTGTTCAGTATGGAAGGGAAATATAAGGTATCAGAAGAGGAGATAACGTATGCGTTAGAAAATCATGAATTTCAAGCATATTATCAGCCACAGTATGATACGATTACCAATCGACTGGTAAGCGCAGAAGCATTGGTTCGTTGGTTTAAAGAAGATGGTAGTATGGTCATGCCAGGAGAATTTATTCCGGTGATTGAGGAAAATGGCATGGTGTGTGACGTGGATTGGTATATGTTGCGGGAGACTTGTGACTTTTTGAAACGACAAAAGGAGAAGGGGAATCAGTTGATTCCGATTTCTGTTAATTTTTCAAGATTACATATCAACGAAGATAATTTTTTAGAGATGTTATGTGGAGTTGTTGATAGTTATGGGATTTCTAGAAAATGGATTATCGTTGAACTTACCGAATCTGCTTTTGTAGAGCAAGAAAAAAGAATTTGTGATTGGGTAAAAGAAGTTCGCGAAAAAGGTTTTAGTGTTGCGATTGATGACTTTGGGAGTGGGTTGTCTTCTCTTAGTTTTGTAAAAGATGTGGCCGTAGACATTTTGAAGATTGATCGAGCGCTTTTGAATCAAAATTGTGAAGATGAAAAAGAACGAATAGTATTGGAGAGTATCTTTTATTTTGCGCAGAGGCTAAAATTGACCACAGTGGCAGAAGGGGTAGAGACGATTGAACAACTTGGATTTTTGCGAACATGCGATTGTAAGGTGATACAAGGATTTTTGTTTGCCAAACCGATGCCAGAGGAAGAATTTCAAAAAGTATTTGAACGGGATGTTAAAATAGATATTACAAATGATATTTTGCTTATGCAAGCACCTTCCAGTGCAACGCAGTTGTTGTTGGAAGCTGTCTTTATTCGCTATCCACTGGTGATATTTTGCAATCTAACAAGAAATAGTTATTATATGATGGCTTATGAAAATTTTTCTACTACAAAGTGCACGTCAACAGGCATATATGATGAATTGATTGCTGGTGGAGCCACAACAATGCATCCGGAAGATCAAGAGACATTTCGCCAAACTTTTAACATTGCGAATCAGTTGGAAGCATATAAAAGGGGAGAAAAGTATATACGAGTGGTGACGCGACAACTGGGAGATGATGGCATCTATCGTGAGGTAGAAACTTCGAATTACTTTGTGAAGAATCCATCCGTGGATGATGTGCTAGTAATTACCTTGTGTCATAATTTGGAAGAGTAGGAAGCACGATTAAATCATTTCTTTTTATGAAAAATCACGAGGTGAGTAGTTCGAAGGCTGCTTGCCTCGTTGTTTGTGACTATCTTATTTCCGACCAGCTCATTTGCTTATTATGAAGAAGTATCGGAGGGTGAAGTTTGATATCATTTACAAATAATGTATTTGGATATGAGCCATAAGAAAGGAGAGAATACGATGAGAAAAGTAGTAAAGATATTTGTTTTTTCTCTTATCTTGTGTATCTGTGCTAGCTTTTTTGTTGGAACAGAGACGCAGGCGAAGATAAAGAAAGGGAAATGGAAAGATAATATTTCGTGGAGTTATGATACAAAGACCAAGGAGCTTGTGATAAGTGGAAGTGGACGAATTGCTGAGTGCACCAGTTTGGATTCTGAGACGAATGCTCCGGGATGGTATAAATATAGTGATAAGGCAAAGAAAATGAGAATAGTGGGAAATATAACAAATACAGGAGCTTCTATTTCTGGAGTATCCTCATTTAAAAATTTGCAAAGATTAATAATTACAGATTCTGTTCAACGTATAGGGGCATTTGCTTTCAAAGGACTGGCGCAGGTAGATTACATTAGATTGCCATCAAAGCTAGAAGTGTTAGGACAATGGTCATTTGCTTTTTCTGGTGCCAAAAAATTATATATCCCAGCAAATGTTAAGAAAATGGGTGCGAGTGCATTTGCAGGAAATGAACGATTAAGTAAAGTGAAGATAGAAGATGGTGTAGAGAAGATTGGGCCATCCGTGTTTTGGTCTTGTATCAAATTGAAAAAGTTAAAGTTGCCTAATTCAGTGAGAATTTTAAATGATGGGTGCTTTGCTTTGGCGGGTCTTAAGAAAATTACGATACCAAAAAACGTGGAAGAGATTGGTGAACGAGCATTTGCGCAAGCCTCGGTAGAAGAAGCAACACTCAAAAAGGTTACCATCAAATCCAAGAAAATCAAAAAATGGGAAAAAGATATTTTTGCGAATGCACATAAGGAACTTGTGATCTATGTGCCGAAGAGCAAGAAAAAGCAGTACGAAAAAGCACTACGTTCCAAAGGCCTTCCTACCTATGTAAAAGTAGTTGGGGAGAAGAGCTTGGATTAGCTGCCAATCTTATAACTTAAAATGGGGTTGTCGGCTAGCGCAGTATAGAATCCTACAAGCTCGCTATAAGCCATGCACACACCTCGCTTTCGCTGACGCTACATTTCGCTAGCTCATGGAACATGAGCTTCATGGCCTAGCGCCGTATAGAATTCAGTAAGCCCGCTATAAGCCATGCACACCTCGCTTTTGCTGACGCTACGTTTCGCTAGCTCATGGAACATGAGCTTCATGGCCTAGCGCCGTATAGAATCCAGCAAGCCCGCTATAAGCCATGCACACCTCAACTACGCTTGCGCTGCGTTTCGGTGCACGGCTAGCGCCGTATAATAAATCAAAAACAGCACATCCAACGAGCAAGCTCGTGATGTGCTGTTTTCGCTTTATTGCATGGCTTATAGCTAACGTGCCATATAGCTAACGCGTCAGATGACGGTTTTTACTACGGATAAGATCTGCTCTGGTTCAAATGGTTTCTGAATGAATTCAGCTGCTCCCAGCTTAATTGCTTCTACCATTTTTGATTTCTGTCCAGCAGCGGTTACCATGATAACATTTGCCTCTTTATCCAAATCCATGATTTTCTCAAGAGCACCAAGTCCGTCCAAGACTGGCATTGTTATGTCAAGGGTAACGAGATCTGGTTTCAATTCAATATATTTTTCGTAGCCGATCTGTCCGTTTTCTGCCTCGCCTGCGATTTCATATCCATTCTCTGTAAGAATATTTCTTAAGATTCTGCGGGATGTTCTTGAATCATCCACAATTAGTACTGTTGCCATGTAAAACAACCTCCCTCATAAATAAAAATTATCGTTTAACAATCATGTCTACTTTCTTACCAGTTATGTACAAAGGAAGTACATAGAATCCTTCCGAGTCATCCACGTTGCCGTCATACATAAACTCTGGAGGAAGCATGTCGATGGAAGTATCTTTGTAGCTGAGCTCTGTTGCATAAAGACCATTGATACAGTTTGTAAACTCACAAACAGAATCCAATGCATCTTCATCTGGTTTCTCAAAATACTCACCGGCATATCCATCTGCAATTGTAAGGATGGCGTTATCGTCACTGGCAAATCCAAGGAAGCCCTCATAGTTACCAGTTGTTTTCTGCCATGCGATGTATTTTGCAGAATAGGAAGTAACCTTTGTTGCCTGATCTAGGCGGATATAGGAACTTACAAATCGAACAATATTTCTCAAGGTAAGTGCCATAAGATCCACATAATCTGGCTTATCTGTGTCAACGAAAGCAGGAAGGAGACGATCGAAATCGCCGGATTTGATAGCTTCTAAAGCAGTGTTAGTAAGTCCTGCTTCATGTTGGAAATCGCTAACGTATTGAGCGATTTCATCGCGATTCATCAAATTGTTTTCTTCTAATGCTTGAACAAAGATTAGATAAGGATTACCTTGAAGCTGCAACAAATGTGAAATATCTGCATCTGTTAAATATCCTTTTTCAATCGCCAAGTCTCCGAAACGCTTATCACTTTGCATCTGCAAACGATTCAATTCATCTGCTTGCTGGCGAGAGAGAAGTCCTTCGGATTCAGCAATTAATCCAAGTTTTACACGATTGGCTCTCATATATTCCATGCAAGAAGTAAATTGATCTTTGGTAATCTTTTCCTTGTTCAGAAGGTAATTTCCAAAAAACTGACTAAACATAGTAACGTTCTCCTTTCTATTTTTCAACCGATCGTATCGGCATAAAGATTTCTATTGTCAAAACCCTAAAATTATTATACTATATATATGGAAAAAAAGAAACAAAATTTTGAAAATTTAGGTCGAAAATAGATGTTTTTTAGGAGGAAAAAAAACGATGGCAGGATCAACGTATGGAGAGGTGTTTACAGTTTCAACATGGGGAGAATCTCATGGGAAAGGACTTGGTGTTGTGGTAGATGGATGTCCTGCTGGACTCCCGCTAAATGAGGCTGATATACAGTGTTTTTTGGACCGTAGAAAGCCTGGCGAAACGAAGTATTCAACGCCGAGAAAAGAAGGAGATAAAGTGGAGATTTTATCTGGAGTTTTTGAAGGGAAAACAACAGGCACGCCAATTTCCATGGTGGTGTTTAACACATCGCAAAAGTCCCACGACTATTCTGAAATTGCATCCTATTATCGTCCCGGACATGCAGATTTTACCTTTGATGAAAAATATGGTTTTCGTGATTATCGTGGAGGCGGACGTTCTTCTGGACGTGAGACCATTGGACGTGTTGCCGGGGGAGCCATTGCCCTTAAAATATTAAAGGAAATGGGAATTGAAATCTGCGCCTATGTAAAATCCATTGGTGATATCGAAATCGATGTAGAAAAGAGTAAGAAAGAAAATATCGAAAAAAGTCCGCTTCGTATGCCAGATTTAGATGCGTCAGCAAAAGCGGAGGATTTTTTGGCAAATCAGATGGAGAATAAAGATTCTGCAGGCGGTATAATTGAATGTGTTGTGACAGGAGTTCCGGCTGGCGTGGGGGAACCGGTCTTTGGCAAATTAGATGCTGCGTTAGCGCAAGCGATCATGTCCATCGGCGCTGTAAAAGGTGTGGAAATTGGTGATGGATTTGCGGTGGCCACTACCAGTGGTTCGGAAAACAACGATGCTTTTGTTATGGGATCAGATGGGAACATAGAAAAGCAGACCAATCATGCCGGGGGAATTCTTGGAGGAATGAGTGATGGGAGTCCGATTGTATTTCGAGCAGCGTTTAAGCCGACGCCATCGATTTTTCAGGAGCAAAAAACAGTGAATAAATCTGGCGAGGAAATTGCAATTCAGATTAAAGGACGTCATGATCCAATTATTGTACCTCGTGCAGTGGCCGTAGTAGAAGCAATGGCTGCCTTGACCATTGTGGATAAAATGTTTGTAGGAATGACATCTCGTCTGGACCGTATTGTGGAATTTTATCGAAAATAACAGAATGAAGTTCGATTCATAGAATAAATAATAAATAGAGTCGAATGGAGCGATTTGGATGAGAAAAAAAGAGAAAACGCAAGTGGTGATAGACGAGACAACAATTTATGAAATTGATCTTGCGTGTCTTGCGTGTGATGCAACAGAGGTGTGTAACGATTCGGAGGGAAATAGTAAGAAGAATCAGACGATAAAAGAAGCTCGATAATTAGAAGCGAAAATCCTGGAGGATTATGAGAAATCTTCCAGGATTTTTTAATTGCAGAACATATTGTTTGCGGGTATAAAGAAAGGGCTTTTAAAGGGAAGCCCAGACCCTATGAGATGGTGGGGATTAGCAGAATCCGCCGAAACCACCACAACTGTTATTGCCACCACAGCAGCTTAGAAGCAAGAGAATCCAAATGATGCTGCAGCAGTCTGAACCATTTCCACCAAAACCTCCCCAGTTGTTGCCACCACAGCAGCACAAGAGAAGAATAATGATGAGCCAAGAGCAGCTGTTGTTACCACCTTCGTTGCAGGAGCATCCGCCACCGCAGTTTGTTGCTGATAAATCACTCATGTTAAGTTCCTCCTAAATTTGTTTTACACCTATAATCTATGTCTGGACAGGTTAGAGGGTTACAGATTTTGTATAAAAAGTTGAAAGATTTATTTGTATATTGAAAGATTATTTGCTATAATACTTTCGGATAGTTTCGATAAGAATTGGTGCAAACCTGATTGTTATTAGGGGATGCTAAGGAGAAATATATGAAAAAAATAGTAAGTGTTTGTCTTGTTATCACTTTGTGTTTTTCTTTGGTTGCATGTAGTGGAAGACTCGTAGAAAATAGCCAAAATCATGGGACGACCAATAAGGAAGAAGAGGCAACTCTAAGTGCAGACAAGGCATTGAAAAAAGCTAGTAAAATTGTCAAGAAGATGACATTAGAAGAAAAGATTGGACAGCTTTTTATCGTAGATTTGGATAAACTGAATTCCACTGAAAAGCCCTTGACGGAGTTGACGGAGGAAATTCGAGAGCTTATTGAAAAATATAAGTTAGCGGGAGTTGTACTGGATAGTGAAAATATAAAAGATCTAGAACAGATAAAAAAATTAAATCAGGACCTTGTTTCATGCAACGATATTCCAATGTATATTGGAACCACGGAAGAAGGTGGTGGTGACGCTTCTATTGCAAAGGATTGTGATGAGATTACTACCACTGGTTTTGTAACACCACAAGAGATGGGGCAAAATATGACAAAGAGTCAGGTGCGAGATGCGGGTACAGTGTTGGCAAAAGAACTTGCGGCGTTAGGTTTTAACTTGAATTTTGCACCAACAGCAGATGTTTATGAAAATGGAGTGGCATCAGATGTTGAGACGGCGATTATAAGTGCAGAAAATGCATTGGGAGAAGAGGCTCCCAATCTAGCTGATTTTTTGAAAAAAAACAAAAAAGGAAAAATATCAAAAAAAGCAAGAAAGAAAGCACAAAAACAATATTCCAAGGCACTGCAGGCATATCAGAAAAAGATTGAATATTTTATGAAGGAGTGCACAGAGGAACAATATAGTCAACATTGTTTTGGCAACGAGGAAGATAAAGTTAGTGATGCTGTTTCCGCAATGGTAGAAGGAATCCATGAAGAAGGAGTTGGTACAGTATTGAAAACTTTTCCTGGAATAGCTTCTGTTGCCCAGTATCACAAATTGGTGCCAACACAAATAGACACTGGTTTATCAAGGCTCCGTAGAGTGCATTTTAAACCATATTCTGAGGGAATCAAAGCAGAGACAGACATGATTATGGTAGGTCATGTGGCGTTGGCGAAGTTAGATGGAACCACACCAGCTTCGATGTCGCGAGTAATAATGTCGGATCTTTTGCGCGATGAAATGGAATTTGAAGGAGTGGTGATAACAGAGCAGATGGATCTTCCTGTTATTACCAATGAATATACGACAGAACAAGCGGTGCTTCGAGCAGTTGTGTCAGGTGCTGATCTCGTATATAATCCAGAAGATTTGGAAGAGGCGATTTTTTCTATAAAACGCGCGGTTATGTTTCGTGAGATTGATGAAAAAGTCATTAATCAAGCAGTATTACACGTGATTCAAAACAAACTTATGCGTGGAATTTACAAAATTAAGGGGAATTAGTGTGTTTTCTTTTGGGAACATTCTAATATAAATAATATTGCGATAGGGCAACGTATAAGGAGGTCACGAGAGTGGAAAAAAGGGAGATGCTTTACGAGGGTAAGGCAAAGAAAGTTTATACTACAGATGTAGAAGGGGTTTGCGTCGTTGATTACAAGGATGATGCAACGGCTTTTAACGGGGAGAAAAAAGGAACCATTGCGGGAAAAGGTGTAATCAACAACCGTATGACGAATTTTTTGTTTGGAAAGCTGGAGAAGGAAGGGGTTCCAACACACTTGGTGGAAGAGTTAAGTGAACGTGAGACGGCGGTGAAACAAGTGTCTATTGTGCCACTTGAAGTAATTGTCCGAAATCGGGCAGCTGGAAGTTTTGCCAAACGCCTTGGTTTGGAAGAGGGAAAGGAGCTTTTGTGCCCAACCTTAGAGTTTAGTTACAAAAACGATGCGTTGGGGGATCCATTAATTAACGACTATTTTGCGAAAGCAATTGGCATTGCAACCCAGGAGGATATCGATACGATTACCAAATATGCCTTTGTGGTAAATGATTTTTTGGTAGAGTTTTTCCAGGGTTGTGGAATCGAATTAATCGATTTCAAGATTGAATTTGGAAAGACGTCCGATGGAATCATCATTCTTGCTGATGAGATTTCACCGGATACTTGTCGTTTATGGGATATTAATACGCAAGAAAAAATTGGACAAGGATCGTTTTCGGCGCGATCTTGGTGGTGTGGAAGCTGCTTATCATGAAGTGGCAAAGCGGATTGGTTTAGTGGGTTAACAACAAAATCGGATATTATGGTAAATCGTAGGTGAGAAAGAGAGGAACAAAGTATGAGTACAGATTGTTATGTGAGTCCATTATCGGAGCGTTATTCTAGTAAAGAGATGCAGTATATTTTTTCGCAGGATATGAAGTTTCGAACTTGGAGAAAGCTTTGGATTGCGCTGGCGGAGACAGAGAAAGAATTAGGGTTAAAAGATGCCGAGGGAAATCCGCGTATTACAGATGAGCAGATTAAAGAGTTAAAAGCGCATGCGGAAGATATCAACTACGATGTGGCAAAGGCGCGAGAAAAGGAAGTTCGTCATGATGTAATGAGTCATGTGTACGCCTATGGACAGCAGTGTCCCAAAGCAGCGGAGATCATTCATCTTGGCGCCACTTCTTGTTACGTGGGGGACAACACCGATGTCATCATCATGACAGAGGGGTTGAAACTGGTTAAGAAAAAATTGGTGAATGTCATTGCGGAGCTTGCCAAATTCGCGAAGGAATACAAGGACCTTCCAACCCTTGCCTTTACTCATTTTCAGCCGGCTCAGCCGACTACTGTTGGAAAACGAGCCACCCTGTGGATGCAGGAGTTGGTAATGGATCTGGAGGATCTGGATTATGCCCTTTCTCATATGAAGCTTTTGGGCTCTAAGGGAACTACAGGAACGCAGGCAAGCTTTCTGGAACTTTTTGAGGGTGATGAGGAGGCTTGTAAGAAAGCGGACAAAATGATTGCAGAAAAAATGGGGTTTGAGGCTTGTTTCTCAGTGTCTGGTCAGACCTATTCCAGAAAGCTTGATACGAGAGTATGCAATGTTCTGGCAGGTATCGCAGCAAGTGCGCACAAGTTCTCCAATGACATCCGGCTTCTTCAGCATTTGAAGGAAATCGAGGAGCCATTTGAAAAGAGTCAGATCGGTTCTTCTGCCATGGCATATAAGCGCAATCCCATGCGTAGCGAGCGTATGGCTGCGTTGGCTCGATATGTAATGATCGATGCCCTGAATCCGGCCATCACATCAGCTACACAGTGGTTTGAGAGAACCTTGGATGACTCAGCCAACAAGCGTCTCAGTGTGGCAGAAGCGTTCCTTACCGTGGATGGTATCTTGGATTTGTTCTTGAACGTAGTAGATGGTCTGGTGGTATACGACAAAGTAATTACAAAGCGTCTCATGTCTGAATTGCCATTTATGGCCACAGAAAACATCATGATGGATGCAGTGAAGCAAGGCGGAAACCGTCAGGAACTTCACGAGAAGATTCGTACTCTTTCCATGGAGGCAGGAAAGAATGTGAAGGAGAAAGGTCTAGATAATAATCTGCTTGAGCTCATTGCGGCAGACGGCGAGTTCCCAATGACCTTGGAAGAACTTCAGAAGACCATGGAGCCAAGCCGGTATGTGGGTCGGGCACCAAGTCAGGTGGTGGAGTTTTTGGAAGAGGTAGTAAATCCGATTTTAGAGGAGAATAAGGATTTGCTCGGGGTGAAGGCAGAGATACATGTGTAGGGAGAAAGATAAGAGAGTCTTTCTGGCTGATTTACGGAAGGACTCTTTTTGAAGTTACGGAGGTGAAGCGATGAAGCATAGGGACAAAACCGTTTTGGTGATGATAGGCTTAATTGTGACGTTGGTGTTTGTGGATTTGATATCCATTATATTATTTTTGAATAGTTCTAAAAAGATATATTTGGCGATTGTGGCAAGCTCTGCATTGGCGGCAATGTTTCTAGTATATCTGATTGTTCGATTGCTACAGCATTCAGCACTAGAACGAGTAGTGCAAGAAGAGCGGGTAGAACTACAAAAGGAGCATATGGAGGCTTTACAACAGGAACAGAAAGAAATTGAGCGTCTCCAAGTGGATATGGAATCTTCTGTTTCTGAGATAGTAAATATGTTAGAGCGGGAAAAGCAGACGGAGGTAGTTAATTTTACCCAAAATATTTTAGCAGAATATAAAGATAAATTTTGGGTGGAGATGTGCAACATTCCTTTGGTGGATGCTGTACTACATAGTAAGTTACAAAAGTGTCGAGAGAAGGGAATACAGTTGCATGCCAATGTTTATATCCCAGAGCAGATTGTTGTAGAAGAAAAAGAATTGATTACGATATTCCACAATTTATTAAACAATGCCATTGAAGCGTGTGAGCGTTGTGCAGCCACATGTAAGAATATTTATATTGAAACTATGACACGAGAAACGGGATTTTATTTAAAAATGGAGAATCCAGGACCGGAAATACAAGAAGGAACATGGAAGTCTGATCAAAAGAATCATGGTCTTGGGTTAAAGATCGTTCGGGAGATTGTAGACAAGTGTCAAGGAACTTTTTTAATGGAAGAAACGGATGGGGAATATGTGGTGACAATTTATTTTCCAACAATAATCTAAGGAACAGGGGGATGAAAATATGTTTGAAGCAACGGATTTATTTATCTGGAGATGGAGTTTTGGGGAACTGTTTACCTATCTGGGACCTTATCTTTTTATGAGTATGGTTTTCCCTATTAAAAAAGGCTGTAAGTGGAAAATGTGGGCAATTGGATATGGATGTATTGTAATGTATCTGTTGATTTTATTTGGATTTCATTTTAATCCGTACGCAGAAGGAATTGCATTACGGCTTTTGGTTACGTTGCCGGAATATGTATTTATACCTATGCTTTTTTGCGAGAATGATGGATGGAAATATGTGAGTTTTCGAATTAGTAATAGTTTCCTTGTTGCCCTAATATTAGACGTATTTCTGCTACCTCATGCCTTTGATATAAAGAAAAATGTAGTGGCGGGTAATGAATATATTGACTTGTCCTATAGCATGTATGCGGACAAAGGGCTTATGGCATATTTCTATGCATGGTGTATTACAACAGTGGTGATGTATTTATTATTGGTTGCAGGATATCGTGTGTTAAAAAAACATAAAAAATTATGGAATGGATTTATTTATGTATGCATTACTTTTAGTATTGTCTACTTTTCGATTTTGTTACTAATAGCACTCGGACAAGATCCAGTTAACCAGGTGTCTGCGCTCATATTTGCGGTAGGAAATACAGTTTCTGTTATTGGTTGTGCTTGCCATGGGATATACCAAGAACGCCGACGAAATATATTAGAAACTGAAGTGCTGACAATGCAACAACAACTACAAGAAATACAAGCAGAGGAATTGTTGGAAAGTCAGATCAAGACGAGAAAACTACGCCATGATCTAGCGGGGCATATGGAGACGTTGCATATGTTAGTGGAAAGTGGAAAGATGGATACGGCGAAAGAATATGCGGAGAAAGTGTTGGAGGAATATCGGTAATGGAAATTACAAATTTACTTATATGGAGATGGAGTGTCGGTGAATTGGTAACAAACTTTGGGGTCTATTGTTTTATGAGTGTTGTGTTTCCAATAAAACAGGGGTGTAGATGGCGGCTATGGGCCCTAGGTTATGGGACAACAATTTTATACTTGTGTACCCTTTTTGGATTACATATGGATCCCTACGCAGAGGGAATAGTATTACGGTTGCTTGTTACGTTGCCAGTCTATGTATTAATTCCGATGTTGTATGTAGAGAAGAATGGGTGGAAATACGTTGGTTTTGTTGTTGCCAATAGTTTTATTTCAAGTGGTATTATGGACGCATTTATTATGCCTTGTATCTACAGTAAAGGGAAATTCCCATTTGAAGATAATGTGCACATTGATATGTCGTATACACTATATTCCAATAAAGAATATGCTATATTCTTTTATTCGTGGTGCTTTGCAAGTGTACTTCTATACTTACTGTTGATTCCTATTTATCGATTACTGAAAAGATGGGAAAAAGTCTGGAACATTTTTTGTAATGCAAGTGTAGTGTTGAGCATTTTTTCTTTTACCGTATTGTTGCTAACTGCGGTAGGATCTGCTACGGCAAATCAAATAGTGTCGCTTGTTTTTGCGGTGGTTAATAGTGTTTCTGCCATTGGTTATATTTGTTACGGTATGTATAAACAACGAAAAGAAAATCTTTTAGAAACCGAAGTGCTGAAAATGCAACAACAACTACAAGAAATACAAGCAGAGGAATTGTTAGAAAGTCAGACCAAGACGAGAAAACTGCGCCATGATTTGGCGGGGCATATGGAGACGTTGCATATGTTAGTGGAAAGTGGAAAGATGGATACGGCGAAAGAATATGCGGAGAAAGTGTTGGAGGAATATCG
>JAZNJZ010000008.1:0-4799 GCA_045578325.1 Eubacterium sp. | reverse complement strand
CAACAACAGAGGCGGCGAAGAGAAAGTATACGGAAAATGATGTAAAGTATATGGCAGCAATTATTTTCTGTGAAGCGGGAAATCAGTCATACGCTGGAAAAGTTGCAGTTGGTTGTGTCGTTATGAATCGTGTGAAGTCATCAAGATTCCCGAACACAGTATTGAAAGTAATCAAACAGCCATATCAGTTTGGACCAGTGCGTCAGGGAAAATTCGCTCGTGAAGTTAAGAATGTAGAGAAGGGCAAATATTCCAAAGGTGCTAGAAGACAGTGTCTCAAAGCAGCACAGGAAGTGTTGGAAGGACAGAGAAATGTAACGTACAAAGGAAGAAAGCTTAGCATGAAGAAGTATCACTTCTTTAACGGAAGACTTTCTAGTCCGAAATTGAGAATTGGTGGACATGCCTTTAAGTAACTGTCAAGAAATGTAGAAAAGTAAATAACAGCGTACAAAAAACGGCTAGATTATCGGAAGAGTCTGGTCGTTTTTCTATTGCAAATATCCACATTCCATGCTAGTATACTATATAAGCAAGTAAACAATCTAATATATCTTGATCTATATATTCTGACTTTCTTGCTTGCAATCAAGGTAATAAGGGAAAAGGACAAAAAGAAGCTGGAAGAATTTTCGGATGATCAAAGTCGGATTGTTATTCACCCAAAGGAAATTCTTCTTACCATGAGTGCTTTTACAAATGATCAGCGGTATGAGAAAATTGCAAGAAACTTGACAGAGAAGGAAGCAAAGGAGGCGACACAAATGTGTATGATGTTGGATATACGAGAAGAGCGTGGCGAGAAGCATGGCAAAGACCAAATTAGTCAACTAATATGTAAGCTGGCAGAGGACGGGCGAAATGAGGACATCCTTCGGATGGCGCAGAATAGTGAGTATCAAGAAAGACTTCTAGAGGAGTACGGAATCTGCTGATACAATGATGTGTTTAAGACAGTAGCTGAAAGAACCAAGATGGTTGCCACAGCTACTGTCTTTTAAAAATATCCTCCTACCCCCTATATAACAAGAAATTGACACGAAGGTATAGGATAATGGTTACAAACATTATGAAAAATGGAGGAAACGCAAATGAGGATACATAATAAACAACGAGTGGCAGTGGTGACTGTCGTAACGTTGCTTGCTACACTAGTGCCAATCGTACCGGGGACAAGAAGCGAAGCAAATGGATATGGTCTTAGTAATCCCCGCGTGGTAGAAGGGGTTAGTACTTGGGATTGCATCTATTTTGGAAACTACTGGCAAAACGATTCCAATCAGGATGGTGTGGCGGATAAAAAAGATGCGAAAAGTCCTATTAAGTGGCGCGTACTTTCTGTAAATGGTGATGATGCTTTCTTGATTGCTGATAGGAACTTGGATGCGCAGCAATATCATGACAGATATGGTAAAGTGACTTGGGAGGAGTCACTTATGCGAAGTTGGTTAAATGGGTACGGAGCGGAACAAAATGCCGCAGGAAAGGACTATACATACAATAACTTTTTGGATAATGCCTTTTCTGCAAATGAGCAAAATGCAATTTCGGTCACCACTGTGGTAAATGAAGACAGTCCTAAAAATGGCATTGCGGGTGGAAATGACACGATGGATAAAGTATACCTGCCTTCTGTTAGTGAAGTGACCAATGAAGCGTATGGTTTCTGTTTGGCTTTGAATGCTGCATCCAACACGGTATTGTCTGTGAATACTGCTTATGTGGCGGATGGTGGAGAAATCGACTCGGACTTCTTGTGTAAGGAAGGTGCTTTTGAGAGCTGGTGGTTGCGGTCTCCGGGAGAGCATTTTTGGTGTGCGGCGGCAATGCACCCAAGTGGATTTATTTATGAAGAGCAAGTGGATCAGATTGAGGTGGCACTTCGTCCTATGATTCACCTAAACTTATCCGATGCTTCATTGTGGTCACATGCGGGGACGTTTTGTTCTTCAGAATTGACTACTGCTTTGCCGACTTTTTCACCTTCAGAAAGGGTAGTAACACCGGCGAAGCCGAAAGTTGTTAGAATAAAAGAAAAGAAAAATGCAATACAAGTGAAATGGAAAAAGGTAATAGGAGCCAAGGGCTATGAAATTTGCTATAGCACTTCCAAGAAGTTTAAGAAAAAGAACAAGACTAAGAGCAAGTTCACAAAGAAAACCAAGATTACCATTAAGAACTTGAAGCGCAAGAAGCGATATTATGTCCGAGTTCGTGCCTATACGTTGCAGGATGGTACGAAGATTTATGGCAAGTGGAGCAAAGTAACGAAGGTAAAAATAAAGTAGCTAATATATCGGCATATGAAAAGGCGACCAGCTCATGGGAAAGAGTGAGCTGGTCGTTTTTGTTTGTTGAAATATTGGTTCCAATGTGTTATCATGAAATATATGTGAAATTGTAAGGAGGCTTATTGAGTAATGGCAGAAGTGAACGAGAAAGAGGAAGTAGTTTCAAAGCATTTTATTGAACAGGAGATAGATAAGGATTTGGCAGAAGGTGTTTATCAGGATATTATGACAAGATTTCCACCAGAGCCAAATGGATATTTGCATATTGGACATGCTAAGTCCATTCTTTTGAATTCCGGATTGGCAAAACAGTATGGTGGTACATTTAACCTTCGATTTGATGATACCAACCCACAGAAAGAGAAAGAGGAATTTGTACAGTCTATTTTAGAGGACGTACAGTGGATTTGTGGTGGAGAAAAACCACCTGTATATTTTGCATCCGACTATTTTGATCAGATGTTTGAATGTGCTGTAAAATTGATTAAGAAAGGCAAGGCATATGTCTGTGATTTGACAGCGGAAGAGATTCGAGAGTATCGCGGTACGTTGACAGAGCCTGGAAAGAATAGTCCATATCGTGACAGAAGCATTGAAGAGAACTTGGATTTGTTTATGCGTATGAGAGACGGTGAGTTTAAGGATGGAGAGAAAGTGCTCCGTGCAAAGATTGATATGAGCTCACCAAACATCAACATGCGTGATCCAATTATTTATCGTGTGGCTCATGTGACACATCACAATACAGGCGACAAGTGGTGCATTTATCCGATGTATGACTTTGCACATCCAATCGAGGATGCAGTAGAGGGAATCAGCCATTCCATCTGTACCTTGGAGTTTGAGGATCATCGTCCGTTGTATGATTGGGTAGTGCGCGAGTGTGAGTTTGAAAATCCACCAAGACAGATTGAGTTTGCGAAAATGTATCTCACCAATGTGATTACAGGAAAACGATATATCAAGAAATTGGTAGAAGACGGCGTTGTAGACGGATGGGATGACCCACGTCTGGTATCTATTACTGCTTTGAGACGTCGTGGATTTACGGCATCTGCCATTAAGAAATTCATGGAGTTGTCTGGTGTATCCAAGAGTAATAGCTCTGCGGATTATGCAATGTTAGAGTACTGCGTGCGTGAGGACTTGAAACTTTCCAAACCACGTATGATGGCGATTTTGGATCCGATTAAATTGGTGATTACCAATTATCCAGAAGATCAGGTAGAGTATTTGGATGTTCCAAACAATCTGGAAAACCCAGAGATGGGAGATCGTAAAGTTCCATTTGCAAGAGAACTTTATATCGAGAGAGAAGACTTTATGATTGAGCCACCAAAGAAATATTTCCGTCTTTTCCCAGGAAATGAGGTTCGTCTCATGGGTGCATATTTTGTAAAATGTGAGGATTATGTCACAGATGAAAATGGCAATGTAACAGAGGTTCATTGTACATATGACCCAGAGACAAAGAGTGGCAGTGGATTTACTGGCAGAAAAGTAAAAGGAACCATTCATTGGGTGGCAGCACCAACGGCTGGAAAAGTTGAGGTTCGTTTGTACGAGAATTTGGTAGATGAAGAGAAGGGCGTTTACAATGAGGACGGTTCTGTTAATATCAATCCAGATTCCTTGACTGTTTTGAAAGATTGCTATGTAGAGCCAGCGTTGATGGAAGCAGAGCCAAATGATAAATTCCAGTTTATGAGAACAGGATTTTTCTGTGTGGACACAAAGGACACGACTCCAGAGAACAAGGTGTTTAACCGTATTGTTTCCTTGAAGAGTTCGTATCGTCCAGGAAAATAAATGGTTGCATTTTGATAACACAGGTATGAGCAGAATTGGAGGTATGTATGGGTAACTTATTTGCTGGGCTGGAAAGTCTGGGATTAAATATCAAAAAAGACATTGATGTCTATGAAGCAGAGAAAAAGGAAGAGAAGGCAGTCGCAGAGGAGAATAAGCCAAAGGAACTTTCAGAAGAAGATTTGATTTTTGATAAATCTTATACATGTCCTGTATGTGACAATGAGTTCAAAAGCAAGACAGTACGTACAGGAAAGGCTAAGCTTGTTTCAGCAGATACAGATTTGCGCCCGCGTTATCAAGGCGTTGATCCGTTAAAGTACGATGCCATTCTTTGTCCGAAGTGCGGATATAGTTCTTTGAACCGTTACTTTAACTTTGTTATGTCTGCACAGGCAAAGATGATCAAAGAGCAAATTTCAGAAACCTTTAAGTATAGCTCGGAAGACGGTAAGGCGTATTCTTATGATGAGGCAATTACACGTCACAAGATGGCACTTTTGAATACGGTTGTAAAAAAAGGAAAGACCAGTGAGAGAGCGTATACATGCTTGAAGCTTGCTTGGTTGTATCGTGGTAAGCGTGAAGAAATGCAGCAGGCGGGTGCTTCCAAGGAAGAATTGCAAGGAATTCAAAAAGAAGAAATCCAGTTTCTTGAGAGTGCTCACGAAGGGTTTGAAAGTGCATTTAGTAAAGAAG
>JAZNJZ010000007.1:0-17672 GCA_045578325.1 Eubacterium sp. | reverse complement strand
TATATACTTTCTTTGTTGCGCTATTTTCTGTGTTACTTAAGGAGATAGCGATTTCTGGTTGTATTTTATTTTTAATTTTCTTATATCTAAAAATCTATGATCTACAGACGCTGATTGTCTGCTTTTTACATCAACAGGATGGAAAGAAACGCTTGATTCCCAATTTTTGACAAAGAGACTTGGAAATATACATAGAAAGAGAATTAAGTGAGGTTAATATGGGAATAAGTGAAGTTGGCGTGCTATTAGGTGGACTCGCTTTGTTTTTGTACGGAATGAGCCGTATGAGTGCTGGTCTTGAGGCTGTAGCAGGCAATAAAATGAAGAATATTTTGGAGAAATTGACGGCAAATCGTTTTCTCGGTGTTTTGGTAGGTGCAGGTATTACTGCTGTTATTCAGTCGTCTTCTGCCACAACAGTGATGGTAGTTGGATTTGTTAATTCGGGTATGTTAACCCTTCGGCAGGCAGTGTGGATTATCATGGGTGCTAATATTGGTACGACCATAACGGGACAGTTGATTGCATTGGATATCGGTGCCATTGCACCATTTATTGCGTTTTTGGGTGTAGTAGCAGTTGTATTTGCAAAGAAACCTAAAATTCAGTACATTGGTGAAATTGCGGTAGGACTTGGTGTGTTGTTTATCGGAATGAACATGATGGGAGATGCTATGGTTCCGTTCCGTGAGTCGGAAGCCTTTGTTGGATTAATGACCAAATTCTCCAATCCGGTATTGGGAATTTTGGCAGGTATGATCTTTACAGCCATTATTCAGTCGTCTTCAGCGTCGGTTGGTATCCTGCAGGCGTTGGCAACCAGCGGTGCGATTTCATTTTCCAGTAGTGTGTTTGTGTTGTTCGGACAGAACATAGGTACATGTATTACAGCGCTTTTGGCTTCCATAGGAACAAGTCGTAATGCGAAACGTACGACGGTAATACATTTGAGTTTTAATATCATAGGAACAATATTGTTTACAACGGCATGTCTTTTGTTCCCGGTTTCAGATTTTGTGGGAAGTTTTACCCCGGGAAAACCAGCAGCACAGATTGCTAATATGCACACAATATTCAATATTGTGACAACATGTCTATTGTTGCCATTTGGAAATATGTTGGCTACTTTTGCAGAAAAACTTCTTCGTGATCAGGAAGAAGATGATATCGAGAACCGTCTTGTATATTTGCATAATGTAGATGTAAGTTCCATGCGTAAAATCGGTATGTCTGCTATGCATTTTGAGCAGGTGAAAAAAGAAGTGGATCGTATGCTTGATTTGGCAATGCAAAATGTTCATACTGCTTTTGAGGCGTTTTTGAAGGTGGACTCCACTTTGGCGGAAAAAGTGGAGGAAAAGGAAGAAACCGTAGACTTCCTCAACCGTGAAATTGCAAAATGTATTAGCGCCTTTATGACCCATGAGAAAACGGAAGAAGGAAGCCAGACTCTCAATGCATACTACAAAGTGGCGGGGGATATTGAGCGTATCAGTGACCATGCAGTAAATATCGCAGGGTATACAAAGTACTTGAAGGAAAGTATCAAATCTTTTGATGAAAAAGAACAAAAAGAGATTCGAGAAATGACACGTGTGTGTGATGAACTCCGTGAACTTATGATTGGTGAGAAATCGGTAGAAGCCGTGAATACCAATGCGGTGAAAGAAATGGAAGAAACCATCGACGAATTAACGGAAAAATATCGTGGAAAGATGTTGAATCGCATCCGTAAAGAAAAGCAAAAGGAAGAGGTTGGAATTTTATATTCGGAAATGTTGACAGATTTTGAACGAATCGGTGATCATGCCAAAAACATTGCGCAGCAATACGAAAAAATTACTCATAATTTTGGAAAAAAGTGATTTCGTTGATGACAATTCTGTTAAGATTTGTTAGAATATAGGTAGATATGTATGGAAAAGGTACAATAGGGATGGGAGTCCGAGAGGGGGACGTCATATGGTAAATGTAGATAATTTTACCAGTTTCTTTCTCCCAGATGAAGAGATCCTTGTTTTGAGATGGTCAGTACAGGATGGCTGGAAATTATTGGCTCCTCATAATAAAGTGACAGAGAAGATGGATTCTTCACGTATTCATTTGGGAATGTTAAAAAAGAATATGATAGAAGAAGATATTCCTGTTTTTGAATTGTTTTTGCGTCAGTTAGAAGCTCAAAAGCAAGAAATCGATGTGTCGCGTATTTCGTATGCAAAACGAAGCAGTATACAGATACGTATGTATAATGTTCGGGGTGGGACGGGCTACTATCGTGTCAATTGTTTTCTAAAGAGGAATGCCACGGGAAAAGTATCGGAAATTTTAACGATGGTGCACGAGTTGACGCAAGATGAAGCGTATCGTTTTCGCCTGGCTCAAATATTTACTAGCGATCAAGATCCACGAGTATTTTTGATGCATGCACGAGAGATGGTAGAGTCCAATCCAGAGAAAAAATACGCATTAATTCAGTTTGATATTCCTAAATTCAAAGTGATTAATGAAATATATGGCGAGAAAATTGGCGATGAGATTCTTAATTTCTTTGATGGAAGTCTGCGAGTACTGTGTGGAAAAGACCAGATGTGCGTAAGGGTGACAGCAGATGTATTTATGATTCTTACACCGTATGAATCAAAGGAGCAGATTGAATCATTTATCGAATATTTGCATGAAAATTTGCTTGGTTTCCGAAATCTGAGTTATCGTTTGGCCTTTGGTATCTCTTTTGTGGAGGATGCGGGTGTTGGAATTCGTAAATATGCGGACGAAGCTGCTGTGGCTAGACAAGGTGTGAAAGAAGATGCGTTGCGGTACTATTCCTACTTTAATGAAAATATGAGAGAAGATATCATTACTCGCAAATTCATTGAAGACAATATGGAAAAAGCATTAGAAAATCAAGAGTTTGTAATGTATCTGCAACCCAAATTCAGCATTTCAAGAAATGAAATGGTGGGGGCAGAGGCGTTGGTTCGATGGATACATCCGGAAAAGGGCATGCTTTCCCCAATGGATTTTATTCCGTTGTTTGAACAAAATGGTTTTGTCATTAAAATGGATCAATACATATGGGAAGAAGCCTGTCGAACGATTCGAAGCTGGCTGGATATAGGAGTTACACCAGTTCCGATATCTGTAAATATGTCAAGACGTCATTTGGTAAGTAATGATTTTGTTGGTGTTCTGAATCATTTGGTTGAGAAATATCAAATTCCGAAAAAGTATTTGGAAGTTGAGTTGACGGAGACCATTCAAGAGGCAGAGGTGGCATACGAAGTAGAACAGTTAAAAGAGAATGGTTATAAACTTTTGATGGATGACTTTGGAGCTGGCTTTTCATCTTTAAATATGTTAAAGAATACGAGATTTGATGTCTTGAAGATGGATCGAGGCTTTTTGCGAAACTTCATTGGTTCAGAGCGAGGACAGCGAATCGTAGAACATACCATTCGAATGAGTCGAGACATCGGTTTGGACTTAATTGCAGAGGGGGTAGAAACAAAAGAACAGGCATTGTTTTTGAGTAGCTGTGGTTGTGATACGGCACAGGGATTCTTTTATGCAAAACCAATGCCGGTGGAGGAGTTTAATGCCAACTGGATGAATATACACTAGTTGGACATAAATAAAGGAAATACTGGAGGAAAAGAGATGTATAACGTTAATTTGGCGGACACACCAAACCGCAAAATTATTGCCCAACAGGGGAATGTTGTTGTTTTTGAGTATGAGCAGGAGCTTAGTACTAAACCAGGAAATGCAATACACGCGTACTATTCGTCTAAGATGAACATTCGAAGACGTCAGGTGATGATTCATTTGGACGACGAACATCAGGCGGTTGTGCAGGCGGGAGCAATGCAGTGGACAGCTGGGGATGTTTCAAGTGCAACGAATATAAAGGGCGTTGGAGACTTTGCTAAAAAATTGGTTAGTTCAAAAGTGACGAACGAGTCTGCAATCAAGCCGGTTTATAAAGGAAACGGTGTTTTGATGTTAGAGCCAACTTATAAGTATCTCATTATTGAAGATGTGTCAGCATGGAATGGAATGGTGATAGACGATGGATTGTTCTTGGCGTGTGATGGAAATGTTGATATAAAGACGGTAGCACGTAAGACGTTTTCGTCTGCCATTGCAGGTGGAGAAGGACTTTTCAATTCTTGTTTGGTAGGAAAAGGTTATGCCGTTCTTGAGTGTGACTGTCCAAGAGAAGAGATGATTGAAATCGAACTTCAAAATGACGTATTGAAAGTAGATGGGAATTTTGCAGTTGCATGGAGCCAGAGTTTGAATTTCACGGTGGAACGTTCCACGAAAACGTTGATTGGTTCTGCAGCAAGTGGTGAAGGATTGGTAAATGTATATCGAGGAACAGGAAAGGTTCTTTTAGCACCACTGTAAAAGAAAATACTTGACGAATCCGCATTTTTATGCTATATTCTTAATGTTGTGAAAAAAGATAGATGGTCCTCTGGTGCAGCAGCAAAGTGTCGGTTTAGCCGATTGTTGAAGAGAATCGCTGCGGAACATAGCATTAAGAACATCAAAAAAATGTAGGAGGAACAACAAAATGAACGAAATTATCAGAAAAATCGAAGCAGAGCAGATGAAATCAGAGATTCCTGAGTTTCACGTTGGAGATACCGTTCGTGTATCTGCAAAAGTTATCGAGGGTAACCGTGAGAGAACACAGGTTTTCGAAGGTGTTGTATTGAAGAGACAGGGCGGAAGCAGCCGTGAGACATTTACTGTTCGTAAGAGCTCTAATGGAATCGGTGTTGAGAAGACTTGGCCACTTCACTCTCCAATCGTAGAGAAGATTGAGATTGTAAGACTTGGTAAAGTAAGACGTGCTAAGCTTAACTATCTGCGTGACCGTGTAGGTAAAGCTGCTAAGGTAAAAGAGTTGGTTCGTTAATTTTAAAAACGATTTACATAGTGTATGTTATAGCTTATGGCATAGCATACACTATGTTTCTTTTTAGCATATAAGATTATGTTAGGGGATGGCATATGAATCTAAATTTTCAAGAAGAAATCAAACGTGAAAAAAGAATAAAAGTGATAAAAGAATGTATTATTTGGTTGCTGGAAATTGTGGCCGTTATTGTAATTGCATACTTTGTGATACATTTTTGTTTTATACGCACCAATACAGTAGGATCTAACATGGAACCTACACTTTATAATGGTGAAGATGTGTTTGTTAATACAAAAGCTTATTTGCTAAGAGAACCACAACGAGAAGATGTGGTGGCGATATACGATCGGGAAGTGCCTGCGGAAGAAGGGGAGGCTCTTTTATTGGCTTTTCGGAGAGTGATTGGATTGCCAGGAGAAACCATTCAGATTGTAGATGGTAAAATCATGATTAATCAGAAAGAGTGGAAGAGCAAATACACTTTTGAACCGATTGTGACGGCGGGAATTGCGGAGCAGGAAATTAAGTTAAAGGAAGATGAATATTTTTTGCTCTGTGATGCACGAACTGATTTAGATGATAGTAGGAATGCTGCTTTTGGAAATGTGACTAAGGAACAAATAGTAGGAAAAGTTTCTTTTCGTCAGAAGCCATTCTCTCGAGTAAAAGGACCGGTGGAAACACCAAATGCAACAGAAAAACCGGAATAAATACAAAAAGGATGGAGGACATTATGCATTTTCAATGGTATCCAGGACATATGACAAAAGCAAAACGTGCGATGCAAGAAGATATAAAACTCATAGATGTTGTAATTGAGTTGGTAGATGCTCGTATTCCGTTGAGTAGTAAAAATCCAGATATTGACACACTGGCAGCAAATAAGTCTCGAATTTTGCTTTTAAATAAAGCAGATATGGCGGACCCGGTTGTGACGGAGAAATGGAAAACGTATTATGAAGAAAAAGGATATTTTGTAATTGCTGTTAACGCTACTAAGCGTCATGAGTTGAAAGCAGTGAATCAATTGATACAAAAAGCCTGTAAAGAAAAGATTGAGCGAGATCGGAAACGTGGTATATTGAATCGTCCAATACGTGCCATGATTGTGGGGATTCCGAATGTGGGAAAATCCACGTTTATTAATAGTTTTGCAGGAAAAGCTTGTGCTAAGACAGGAAACAAACCAGGAGTCACAAAAGGGAAGCAATGGATTCGTTTGAATAAACAAGTGGAACTTTTGGACACGCCAGGTATTTTGTGGCCTAAGTTTGAGGATCAAACCGTTGGTCTCAAACTTGCTTTTATTGGTTCCATTAAGGATGAGTTGCTTCAGCGTGTGGAGATTTCTTTGGATTTTATACAGTTTATGTGTGAGTGTTATCCAGGGAAATTAGGACCTCATTATGGTATTGAGGAAGATGGAAAAGATACCGAGATATTGGAAAAAATCGGCTTGGTTAGAAAGTGTCTGAAAAAAGGTGATGAAGTGGATTTTGAAAAAGCAGCGGCGTTGCTTCTAGATGACTTTAGAAATGCACGTCTAGGGAGAATTTCGGCAGAGTTTCCAGGAGAAGAGCGTGCAGACAAAGAGGAAGAGTAACGAAGGAAAAGGGGAATATCATGTGCGTTACAGATGAGATAGAAGAAAGTCTTCGAATATGTGAAGAGATTTTAAATGAGAATCCAAAGTTTGTTTCTGAGATGCCAGAAATGGACGTAAGCGACATTCCGGTATTATCGGTAGACGAACCGGTGAAAGAAGAAACCAAGGCGCCAGAAGAACCACAACAAAAGTGGGAGGAAAAGTTAGTGGCAGAAGAGCAAGAGCGCCCGTTGGTATTTGAACCAGCAGAGGAACAACAGTTTAATCCTCGAATAGATCATGAGGATGAGGAGCAGGAGGAAGGCAGTTGGAAAGGATTTCTGGTGCGTCTTGCATGTTGTGTCCTTGTTGCGTTTGTTGTTGCCGTTTTGATTACCCAATTTGTAGCAAACCGTACCACAGTAGAAGGGAATTCCATGAACCCATGTCTGCGGAATGGGGATGAATTGATTTTGGAGAAAATCAGTTATTTGATGGGAGAGCCAGAACGATTTGATGTCATTGTGTTTGAACAGAGTGAACAGGTAAATTATATCAAACGAGTAATTGGATTACCAGGCGAAACCGTTCAGATTCGAAATGATAAAATCTATATCAATAATGAAGCAATATACGATGAATTTCAGAAGGAACCGATGAATAATGCAGGCCTTGCGAAAGATAAAATAACCCTTGGTCCCGATGAATATTTTGTTCTTGGTGATAATCGAAACGCAAGTAAAGATAGTCGAGACCAGACGGTAGGTATGGTAAAAAGAAGACAAATTCAAGGGAAAGCATGGATTCGATTGTTGCCTCTTTCGGATTTGAGTTTGATCGAATAAAGAGAAAGGATTTTTTGAATGGAAATCGAAAAAAAGTTTTTAGTACACCGACCACCAGACAAGTTAGATCAGTATCCTTGTGTTAAGATTGAACAAGGGTATTTGTGTGTTCACCCGGTAATTCGAATTCGAAAATGGAATGATGAGTACATTTTAACCTATAAACGAAAAGAAGAGCAAGATGCAAAATCACAGGTATGTATAAATCAAGAAGTGGAGCTTCCTTTAAACAAACATTCCTATCAACAGTTAAAAACAAAGATAGATGGCGTTATGATTGAAAAGGAGCGATATTTGATTCCCTATGGCAATAAAAAAATTGAATTGGACATTTTTCATGGTGATTATGAAGGAATGATACTGGCAGAGGTTGAGTTTCTTTCGGTAGAAGAAGCCGATGCTTTTGAAGAACCCGACTGGTTTGGTGAAAATGTTAGTGGAGATATTCGATACAGTAATGCATATTTGGCATTGGGAGAAGGAATCCACCATTCGTTTGGGTGATTTTTATTAAAAAAATGTTGTCTATAAGAAAAAATTAGTATATAATGTGATTTGATATTATTTATTAAGGAGGTATGACCTATGTCATATGTAGATGAGGTATTGGCGCAGTTGATTGAGAAGAATCCTGCTGAGCCAGAGTTTCATCAGGCTGCTAAGGAAGTACTTGAGTCCCTTAGACCTGTTGTAGAGAAGAATGAAGAGAAGTTCCGTAAAGATGCGTTGTTAGAACGTCTGACAAACCCAGAGAGACAGTTCAAGTTCCGTGTGCCTTGGGTAGATGACAACGGAAATGTTCAGGTAAATACAGGTTACCGTGTACAGTTTAACAGTGCGATCGGGCCTTACAAAGGTGGACTTCGTTTCCATCCATCCGTTAACCTTGGTATTATTAAGTTCCTTGGTTTTGAGCAGATTTTCAAGAATTCCTTGACTGGACTTCCAATTGGTGGAGGTAAAGGTGGTTCTGACTTTGATCCAAAAGGAAAATCAGATAGAGAAGTTATGGCGTTCTGCCAGAGCTTTATGACAGAACTTCAGAGACATATTGGAGCTGACACAGACGTACCTGCTGGTGATATTGGTGTAGGTGCTAGAGAAATCGGATATATGTACGGACAGTATAAGAGAATTCGTAATGTATACGAAGGTGTTTTGACTGGAAAAGGTTTAACATATGGTGGTTCTTTAGCAAGAACACAGGCAACCGGTTATGGCTTGTTGTACTATACACAGGAAATGTTGAAATGCAATGGCATCGACATCGCTGGTAAAACAGTTGCCGTTAGTGGTTCTGGAAACGTAGCAATCTATGCTACTGAGAAAGCACAGCAGCTTGGTGCCAAAGTTGTTACGGTATCCGATTCTACAGGTTGGGTATACGATCCAGAAGGAATCGATGTAGCACTTTTGAAAGAAGTAAAAGAAGTAAATCGTGCAAGACTTACTGAGTATGCAGAAAAGAGACCTTCTGCAGAGTATCACGAAGGAAAAGGCGTATGGTCTGTTAAAGTTGACATCGCTCTTCCATGTGCAACTCAAAATGAACTTTTGATTGACGATGCAAAAGCACTTGTAGCAAATGGTGTACTTGCTGTAGCAGAGGGTGCAAACATGCCTACAACCATCGAGGCAACGGAGTATCTTCAGGAAAATGGAGTTCTCTTTGCTCCTGGTAAAGCATCCAATGCTGGTGGTGTTGCTACATCCGCACTTGAGATGTCTCAGAACAGTGAGAGACTTAGCTGGACATTTGAGGAAGTAGATAACAAGCTTCAGGGCATCATGGTTAACATCTTCCATGCATGTGACGACGCAGCTGCAAAATACGGCTTTGATAAGAACTACGTAGTAGGTGCTAATATCGCTGGATTTGAAAAAGTAGCAGAGGCTATGACGGCTCAGGGTATTGTATAAGTGTTGATTATTTAACGAAATAGTAATAAAGAAAGGCTCTATAGACCAAAGCGTCTATAGGGCTTTTTGTTTTATAAAAGAGAATAATAAAATTTTTATAAATACCCAGAATTCTCCATTTTTTCAAACAACTGTTTTCCATAATATAGAAGCTAAAATGTCCCAAATACGATTATTTTACGTGAAATTCGATCGTTGAAATCCCCATTTTTTTCTGCTAGAATCTTTTCAAAACAGAACAGAAAGGATGATTCAATGGAATTAAAAACATTTGCAGGGATTGTGTCGGATGGAATCCGAAAGCAATTAGGGGAAGATTATGTTATATCGGTTATAACAAATCTAAAAAACAACTCGGTGGAGTTGACGGGGATTATGTTCAAAAAGACAGGGGAACGGGTTTCGCCCACGATTTACATTGAGGATTTATATGAAGAGTACCGAAGAAAAAAGAAAACGTTGTGTGAGATAACGGATGAAATGATTGCCCGTTACGAAAGTAGTAGGGACAGCATGCAAGAATTAAGTCGATTTGATGTGGATTATGAAAATAATAAGCGTAAGATTGTTTATCGTCTGATATCAAAAGAACGTAATAAAGAGTTGTTGAACGATATGCCATACATACCATTTCTTGATATGGCAATTACGTTTCATATGGTTATTTCGGTGAATAAAAAATATGTGCAGTCACTAAAAATAAGTAAAGAATTGCAAGAGAAATGGAATATAAGCGTAGAACAATTATTGAGAATAGCAAAGGAGAATACGATTAAAATGTTTCCTGCAGAGGTGCAAGGGCTAAAGGAATTTGTCAGGGAATATCTACTAAATCGAGAAGAAGATTTGACAAATTGCGGGAAAGTGGATATGATAGTAGTTACGAATGAATTAGGGATTAATGGAGCTACCGTGATCTTGTATGATGGAATCATCGAGGAGTTGGCGGAACGTTATGAATCGGATTTATATGTTATACCAAGTAGCATTCATGAGATGATTGTTGTGCCAGCAAAAGAAGATCCGGAAAAAGAACTGTATGAAATCCTTAAATTCATGGTGAAGGATATCAATGAACATTTTGTGGCGGATGAGGAGATTCTTTCGAATCGGGTGTATACGTATTTGAGAAAAGAAAAAAGATTTGTATAAAAAAAGACAATCACAAATCAATGCAATTGCCTTGTTGTCGTGCACCTGGAGGGACTCGAACCCCCAACCAAAGGCTTCGGAAGCCTCTACTCTATCCATTGAGCCACAGATGCATCATTGTTATTATATACAAGATTGAAAGAATTGTAAAGAAAATTTTGAAATGAGGTGCAAGATTTATTATGGATTATATCGTGCGTGCAGTAGCAGCAGAGGAGCAGATTCGATGCTTTGCTATAAAGTCAAAGGATTTGGTAGAAGAAGCAAGAAAACGTCATAATACAAGTCCAGTTATCACGGCCGCTTTGGGGAGACTTTTGTCCGGAGCCGCAATGATGGGGGCCACCATGAAGGGGGAAAAGGATCTTTTGACGTTGAAAATCGATTGTTCTGGTCCGGTGCAAGGCCTGACAGTAACAGCAGATTCCAAGGGAAATGTGAAAGGATTTCCGATGGTTCCGCAAGTGTCATTGCCAGCAAGTAGTGCAGGAAAGTTAGATGTGGGACGTGCCATTGATCTTGGGGTACTTACGGTGATTAAGGATATGGGATTGAAAGAACCATATAGTGGAAGTATTAATTTGATTTCTGGTGAGATTGCAGAAGATTTGACGTACTACTTTGCTGTGTCGGAACAGACACCATCTTCGGTGGCATTAGGTGTGTTGATGAATAAGGATAATACGGTACGTGAAGCAGGTGGATATATGATTCAGCTTATGCCAGATGCTTCGGAAGAAGTGATTGATAAATTGGAAAAACGTCTGAAGGATGTGGCACCAGTTACTACTTTGTTTACGGAGGGACATACGCCAGAAAGTATTTTGGAGTACATTCTTCAGGATTTTGATGTTCAGTTTACTGATCGAATTTCAACGCAGTTTTTCTGTAATTGCTCGAAAGAACGCGTGGAAAAAGCGTTGGTGGCAATCGGTACGAAAGAATTGGAAGAAATGATTGAGGAACAGAAGCCAATTGAGATGAATTGTCATTTTTGTAATTCCAATTATACGTTTGAAGTGGATGAGTTGGAAAAATTAAAAAACTCATTAAAGTAATGGACAAAAGAGCGGATAATTGATATAATCTACGAGTGGGGAACTCGGGGATAAAGAAGATGAGAGGATAACGAGGTAGGATACAAAAATGAAATTAAAATACAAAAAGTTGATTATATTTATTTCGATTGGAGCGTTGCTTTTAAGTTTTCTAGTTTTGACATTGATTCCGACTGGTGGAGAAAATGCCAATAAGATAGAAGATGCGGAGTTGACAAAATGCGAGGATGAGGCAATTAATAAGTTGGTGTCATCCTATTTTCAAGCGAAGCGAGACGTTAATATGGAAGCGTTGGAGCCACTGGTAAGTGATATTAATCAAGTAGACCAGGAAAAGTTGATAACACAGGCAGAATACGTGGAAGATTATCAGAATATTGTATGTTATACATTGGAAAACAAGGATAATGGCGCTTTGCGTGTGTATGTAAGTTATGATATGAAGTTGAAAAATATCAATACACTGGCACCATGTTTGAGTGGTCTTTATGTGACAATGGGGTCAGATGGGAAAAATGTGATTTATCTCAGTGCGTTGGATGAAAACGAAGAAGATTTCATATTAGCGGCAGATAAAAACTCTCATGTGGCAGAGTTGCAGAAAAAGGTGTCAGATCAGTTGCAAGCAGCAATTGATGCAGATGAGGCGTTTCGTCATTTGTACCAGCAGATGGATCAAGAGATTCAAGCGGGAAAAGCGGTGGCACCAAATGTTGAAACGACGCAGCAAGAGAATCCGGATGCTGCGCAACCAGCAGCATAAGAAAAAAATCGGCATGCGTGGCAATTGTGTCAGGCATGTCGTTTTATCATTGGAGGAAATGAGTCGTGGAAGAAAAGATGCGAATTAATAAGTATTTGAGTAGTGCGGGAGTATGTTCGCGACGAGAGGCGGATCGTCTGTTGGAAGCGGGACGAGTGACTATAGATGGCGTACCCGCAGGACTTGGTGATCAGGTGCAAAGTGGACAAAGGGTTTGTGTGGACGGGAAAAGAGTGGGCCAGTCAGAAGCGCAAGTATTGATTGCGTTTCACAAGCCGGAAGGGGTAGTGTGTACCAGCAGCAAAAAGGATGCCAATAATATTATTGATTATATTCAGTTTCCAACTCGTATCTATCCAGTGGGACGGCTGGATAAGGATTCGAAAGGTTTGATTCTTCTTACCAATGACGGGGAACTTACCGATCGAATCTTGCGTGGACGAAATGGGCATGAAAAAGAATATATTGTCACTGTAAACAAGCCGATAAAAAAAGAAGTACTCCAAGCAATGCGTCAAGGGGTTCCTATATTGGATACGATTACAAGGCCATGTGAAATAGAACAGATAAACGATAAATGTTTTCGGATTATTTTGACACAAGGGCTCAATCGACAGATTCGTCGTATGTGCGAGTATTTTGGGTATCGAGTTATAACTTTGAAACGTGTACGCATTATGAATATTTTATTGGGAGATTTGCCGGAAGGGAGCTGGCGGCATGTCACAGAGAAAGAATTGGAACAGCTCGAAAAATCGTTGAAAGGACAGAAGTTTTATAATGAGTGATTTGGAACGAATAAAAGAATTAATTGTTACATTGAATCATGCTGCTAAGGTGTATTACCAAGGGCAGGATGAAGTGATGACAAATTATGAATATGATAAATTGTACGATGAACTTGTTGCTTTGGAAGAAAAAACGGGACTTGTAATGGCAAATAGTCCAACTGTCAATGTGGGATATGAAACGTTAAGCGAACTTCCTAAGGAGGCCCATGTGGCGCCGATGCTTTCGTTGGAAAAGACCAAAGAAACGGATGAACTTGCAACTTGGATCGGGGAAAGAAAAGGGTTATTATCACTAAAACTGGATGGACTAAGCATTATCCTTACGTATGAAAATGGTGTCTTAGTAAAGGCGCTGACCCGAGGAAATGGTGAGATCGGTGAAGTGATAACCAATAATGCCAAAACATTCAAAAATATTCCTGCCAAGATCAGTTATGAAGGAAGATTGGTTATTCGAGGTGAGGCATTGATTAAATATTCGGATTTTGAGGCGTTGAATCAATCTTTTTCGGATATTCAGGAAAAATACAAAAATCCACGAAATCTCTGTAGTGGTACAGTACGACAGTTAAATAACCAGATTACAGCGGAGCGGAATGTAAACTTTTATGTATACAATCAGATAGTGGCAGAGGGTGAAGAAGACCAATATTCGAGTAAGGAAGATGTTTTGAAGTGGTTGGATCAGCTTGGATTTGATGTGGTACCATACAAAGTGGTGGATGAAACGAATATCCACCAAGCGGTAGAGGCCTTTTCGAAGGAGATATCAGAAGGGCTGGATCTTCCAAGTGATGGGCTTGTGTTAACTTATGATGATATCAAATATAGTCAGAGTTTGGGGCGTACAGCAAAGTTCCCAAGAGATTCTATTGCATTTAAATGGCAAGATGAGCTGGCAGAAACAACGCTTTTGGACGTGGAGTGGAGTGCATCAAGAACAGGTTTGATCAACCCGATTGCTATATTTGAGCCAGTAGAGTTGGAAGGAACCACGGTCAGTCGTGCCAGTGTGCATAATATTAGTATTTTGAAAGAATTGAAGCTGGGAATAGGAGATCGGATTACGGTGTACAAGGCCAATATGATTATTCCGCAGATACAGGAAAATCTTACAGGAAGTAATAGTCTAACATTGCCAGAAATATGTCCGGTCTGCCAGCAGAATACAACACTAGTAAATGAAAATGGATCCGAATTTCTGCGTTGCGAGAATGCAGAATGTTATGCCAAAAAGATTAAGTTGTTTAGTCATTTTGTGAGTCGTGATGCGATGAATATCGATGGTTTGTCAGAGGCAACATTGGAGAAGTTTATCAATCAAGGCTGGCTGCACAATCTTTGCGATTTATTTGCGTTGGAACAATATCGTGAAGAAATCGAAACCATGGAAGGATTTGGAGTGCGTTCGTATGAAAATCTTATGGAGGCAATTACAAATGCCCGTCAGGTGCCTTTGGAACGTGTGATGTATAGCTTAGGTATCAAAGGATTTGGACTAAGCATGGCAAAGCTTGTATGCCGAACATATCCTCGACCATTGACTCAAATGAAAGAATTGACCGAGGAAGATTTGGTTTCTATTGATGGAATTGGTGCAAAGCTTGCAAAGTCTTTTGTTGCGTATTTTCAAGATGAAGAAAATCGCCAGCTTGTGGAGAAGTTGGAGAAAATATTGGTAATTTCGATGCCAGAAGTGCAACAAGCCACAGAAATTTCTGGAATGACCTTTGTTATCACCGGTAGTCTGGTTCATTTTTCCAACCGCAGTGAGTGTAAGGAACGAATCGAGCAGGCAGGGGGAAAAGTTAGTGGATCAGTAAGTAAAAATACCAATTATTTGGTAAATAATGATATTCAGTCCAGTTCTTCAAAAAATAAGAAGGCGAAGGAATTAGGAATTCCGATTATTACAGAAGAACAACTGTTGGAATTACTCGGATAAAATGATATGGGCGTTATGAAAATTCACGTTTGTCAATGAGTCCAACCATACGAAGTATGATGAAAGAAACCAGCAGTGCAGGGACAATGGATAACAATAAGAATATGTCTTTTTCGCATTGTAGAAAAAGACATATTTTTTGTGTCAACACACGAAATGTAAAGAGAAAAAGGGTGAGAAGGCCAAAAGGGAATAGGAGCCATTGAAGTAGTTTGATTTCGGTGTATTGGTGTCGGACTAAGTAATAAGCATCTAAAATACTAATGATGATTTGACTTAGAATCAAACCAAATAAGTATCCGTATACACCAAAATATGGTGTTATGAATATGAGGAATGCGATACGTACAAAAAGTCCGGCTACCGTGTTACGGAAGGTGATGTGGGTTTTGGACAGACCATTAATTATACTTGCCAGGGTGGTTGAGACATAGATGAATGGGCAAATGACAGAAAGTAAAGTTAATAGTTTTCCGGCATTTTCGCTATGAAAAAAACAATTACCGATGGTTAATCCGAATTGCAAAAAAACAGAGGAAGCAATACAGCCAAGCAATAAAGTATATTTGATTGTAGTACCAGTGGTATGCAAAATTCGGTTGTGATTCTTTTCATTATCTGCCTTGGAAATTTCGGGAAGAAGAAGGACAGATAATGAATTGGTGATTGTTCCAGGAAAAAAGATAAACGGGAGTACCATGCCAGTGATCACACCATATAGGGCAAGGGAATTATCGTGTGACAAGCCATATCGACAAAACATAATCGGAATCAAGACAGATTCGAAGCTGGAAAGCATAGAGATTATAAGTTTTGTTCCACTGAGGGGAATGGCTTGACGTAAAATATCTATGGCTATTTTTGTGGGGCTTGTATTGCACAAACCAGCTAGAGGATGTTTGCATGTTTTGAAACGAATGAGATTGTATACATTGGAACTGATTTCACCTACGATTAATCCTGCAACAGCAACGTGACATGAAAATTCGAAAATTTGACTGAGGAAGATAAAAAAAACAAATCCTACGCGAAATAACTGTTCGATAATTTGGGTAATAGCAGGGACCTTTGCTTCTTGTAAGCCATAAAAATATCCGTTAATCATGCTAGTTACCCCGCAAAAAGGAAAGAGAAAGGACAAGAGACGTAGTAGTGGGGCTGTTTTTGGAGCAAAGAGAAAATGCAGGCTGATAAAGTCGGCATTAATGTAAAGGATAAAGGAAAGGGTAATAGCAATAGAAAGAGACAAGAGGATTCCTGTCTTAATTATTTTTTTTGAATATTTGTAATGCGGATTGGCAATCAACTGTGAAACTGCAGTTTGCAAACCGGAGGCATATAGAGTAAAACATATAGAATAAATGGGGAAAATAAGTTGATATAGTCCAAGATCTGTTTCGCCTAGCGTGTCAGCAAGAAAAATGCGATATAAAAAGCCAACAATTCTTGTTATAATACCTGCAATGGTGAGGAAGAGCGTTCCTTTTAGTAAATTTTGTTTCAAATGGAAGTCCCCTTAAATAGTGGTTTTGAATCATGTATATGTGAAAATATGCATTTATATGAAATGATTTTTCATATTGTTTTTTATGTTGATTTGTAGTATGATAATAATACCCATATGATTGAAAAATACCAAGGAAAAGGGGTTGATATAGAATGGCAAAGCGTAGAAAAATAGAGCTAGGAGCACCGACAGAAAGTTTACCAGAGTGGTCTGTTAATCTGAATTTTAATGAGAAAGTGACAGAGGAAAATATAGATTCCAAAAGTGAAGAAGAAAGTGCACACGAAATAGAGCAAGAAATACAAACTAAATCGGCACTAGAATCTGAGTTTGTGCTAGATTCTTCTGCGGAATGGGATTCTTCTCAACCAAAGGGATTAGGAAATAGTTGGGATGAGGACTTTGAAGCCTTTGAGAGTACTTTGTCAACAGTAGGTGGGGTGTTTGGAAGTACAAATCCGTCAGCTATGAAAAAGACGAGGGAAGAGAATGAAAAAAAAGCACCAAATCCTAGTAGTCGGACTACACAGAGTGGTGCGAATGAGAATATGGATGCGTTTTTGGGTGGGGAAACTACAGTTGTAGGTGCTAATGAGGATATGAATGCGGTACTTGGCGAAGGTACTACAATTGTAGGTGCTAATGAAAATCTAGATGCAGTATTGGGAATGGAGAATGTTAAGTCCAATGAAAATGCGGATACTGTACTAAGTGGAAATGGTATTGATGTACAACCAGAGATAATTGTAGAAACAGCGGCACAGGAAGTGGCTTCTAATGCAATGGCACAGGAAGTGGCTAAAGTACAAATGGCTTCTACTACGGTGGAAACACCAGTGGTTACACCTAAAGTAACAGCGCCAGAACCGGTTATGCCAGTAAAGACCGAATCAGAAGAAGCCTCTATACTAATAATTGAAGATATACCGTTTGATAATTCACCAGTGGTAGAGGTGCCGAATGTGCAAGCTCCAGTAATGGAAGAGCCAGTAGTACAGGTTCCAGTAGTAGAGATACCAGTGGTGGAAACTCCAGTAGTGGAAGAGCCGGTAACACAGGTTCCAGTAGTAGAGATACCAGTGGTGGAAACTCCAGTAGTGGAAGAACCAGTAGCACAGGTTCCAGTAGTAGAGATACCAGTGGTGGAAACTCCAGTGGTAGAAGAGCCAGTAGCGC
>JAZNJZ010000006.1:0-19708 GCA_045578325.1 Eubacterium sp. | reverse complement strand
AATTCCATCTCCAGTTTTGAAGCCTGATTTTTCTTGTATAACATTGTCCCATCCTACCTTTTCCATCGTTATTGTAACCATATCATAGTTAGAACTTTCGTTCAAGAAAAAAAGGAAAGTGAAGGGATCACTTTCCTCATTTTACTCTGTATTAATCTACACTGTAGTTTGGTGCTTCTTTTGTAATATGAATGTCATGTGGATGACTTTCTTTTAAAGAAGCTGCGGAAATCTTAACAAATTTACCATTTTCCTGTAAATGTGGAATGTTTTCTGCACCACAGTAACCCATACCTGAACGCAAGCCGCCCATTAACTGGAATACTGTATCTTCCAAAGTTCCCTTGTAAGCCACACGGCCTTCAACGCCTTCCGCAACAAGTTTCTTTGCATTTGACTGGAAGTAACGGTCTTTACTACCATTTTCCATAGCTGCAATAGAACCCATACCACGATAAACTTTATATTTTCTTCCTTGGAATAATTCAAAATCTCCAGGGCTTTCGTCGCAACCAGCGAACATACTACCCATCATACATACACTACCACCTGCTGCAATAGCTTTTGTCATATCACCTGAGAACTTGATACCACCATCGGCAATAATCGGAACACCATATTCCTTTGCCACTTCATAACAATCCATAATTGCAGAAATCTGCGGAACACCAATACCTGCAACCACACGTGTTGTACAGATAGAACCTGGTCCAATACCAACTTTAACCGCATCAACACCAGCTTCAATCAGTGCCTTTGTTGCTTCACCAGTTGCCACGTTTCCAGCAATAATTCCAAGCTCTGGATATGCCTCTCTTACCATCTTCACAACTTTAAGTACATTAGCAGAATGACCATGTGCTGTGTCGATTACAATAACATCTACTTTTGCTTTTACAAGCGCATCTACTCGCTCCATAATATTAGCAGTAATTCCTACACCTGCTCCACAAAGCAATCTTCCCTGTGCATCCTTTGCTGAATTTGGATACTTGATCTGTTTCTCAATATCTTTAATGGTAATCAATCCACTCAAGTTGCCATCTTTATCAACAATTGGAAGCTTTTCCTTTCTTGCTTTTGCAAGAATCTCTTTCGCTTCATCCAAAGTAATTCCAACTGGTGCTGTAACAAGCCCTTCTGTCGTCATACTTTCTTTGATCTGCTTACTAAAATCTGTCTCAAACTTAAGATCTCGGTTTGTAATAATACCAACCAATTTCTTTCCTTCCGTAATCGGAACACCAGAGATACGGAACTTCGCCATCAAGTTGTTAGCGTCTTCTAATGTATGCTCTGGAGAAAGATAAAATGGATCTGTGATAACTCCATTTTCAGAACGTTTTACTTTATCTACCTCTTCTGCCTGCTGTTCAATACTCATGTTTTTATGGATGATACCAATACCACCCTGACGAGCCATAGCAATCGCCATGCGATGCTCTGTAACTGTATCCATACCTGCACTCATCATAGGTATGTTCAATACAATGTTCTTTGTCAGATTTGTTTTCAAACTAACCTGATTTGGAATCACCTCGGAGTAACCTGGTACCAATAAAACGTCGTCAAATGTAATGCCTTCACCAATAATTCTACCCATTTTTCTCGTCCTCTCTTTTCTTTTTGGTATTCAATTTTCTTTTTATATTAATATATGATTCTAGACAACTTCATCAAAAATGTCAAGGGTTAAATAGCATTTTAATAGGAAAAAAAAATTTTTTTATTTTTTTCAAAAAAACACTTGCATTCTACAAAATAATCATGTATAATAACGCTTGTGATTAAGCAATGGGCTATCGCCAAACGGTAAGGCACTGGACTCTGACTCCAGCATTTCAAGGTTCGAATCCTTGTAGCCCAGCTCCGAAAAGCTTTGAATGACGGCCACGTTTTTCAAAGCTTTTTCTTTGTTTTAGAGAAATATATCAAGTAAGGTGAGGATCAATATGAGCGACAATTTAAAAAAAGAAATAGAAAAGCGAAGAACCTTTGCTATCATCTCCCATCCAGATGCCGGTAAGACAACATTAACAGAAAAGTTCTTATTATATGGAGGCGCAATTAATCTTGCTGGTTCTGTCAAAGGAAGAAAAGCAGCAAAGCATGCTGTATCCGACTGGATGGAAATCGAAAAAGAGCGTGGAATCTCAGTTACCTCTTCCGTTCTCCAGTTTAATTACGATGGGTTTTGCATCAATATTCTGGATACCCCTGGACACCAGGACTTCTCCGAAGACACCTATCGTACTTTGATGGCGGCAGACTCTGCTGTGATGGTCATCGACGGTTCAAAGGGTGTTGAGGCACAGACCATCAAGCTTTTTAAAGTCTGTGTCATGCGAGGAATTCCTATCTTTACCTTTATTAATAAGATGGATCGTGAAGCAAAAGACCCATATGAACTCATTGATGAAATTGAAAATGTATTGGGAATCCGCACTTGTCCTGTGAACTGGCCAATTGGTTCCGGAAAAAATTTTAAAGGTGTATACGATCGTAACACCCAAACCATCTCCCGCTTTATCGCTGCTGACAACGGTCATAAAGTCGAATCTGTGGAAGCAAAGCTTGGGGACAGTGGTTTAGACGAATTGATCACAAAAGAGTATCATGACATTTTGGTGGATGAAATCGAGTTGCTAGATGGTGCCAGCGATGAATTTGACTTAGAGAAAGTACGTGCTGGGAAATTATCCCCTGTATTCTTTGGATCGGCATTAACAAACTTTGGTGTAGAAACCTTTTTGCAACACTTTTTAGAAATGACCACGTCGCCACTCCCTCGTCTCTCTGACAATGAGCCCGTGGATCCATTTTCGGACGATTTTTCTGCCTTTATCTTTAAGATTCAGGCAAACATGAATAAAGCGCATCGTGACCGTATCGCATTCATGCGTATTTGTTCCGGTAAATTTACCGCCGGCATGGAAGTGATGCATGTACAAGGTGGTAAAAAAGTACGTCTCTCCCAGCCACAGCAGATGATGGCACAAGAGCGTAAACACGTTGAAGAAGCCTACGCTGGAGATATCATCGGTATTTTTGATCCAGGAATCTTTTCCATCGGCGATACCCTTTGCAAATCTGCTAAAAAGATACAATACGCTGGAATCCCTACTTTTGCACCAGAGCATTTTGCAAGAGTTCGCCAGGTAGACACCATGAAAAGAAAGCAATTTATGAAGGGAATCACACAGATTGCTTTAGAAGGTGCCATTCAGATATTCCAGGAATTTAATACTGGAATGGAAGAAATCATCGTAGGTGTTGTGGGTGTCCTCCAGTTCGAAGTATTGCAATATCGTTTGCAAAATGAATATAATGTAGAAATCCGCATGGAACAACTCCCTTATGAGCATGTACGCTGGATTGAAAACGAAGAGATTGATGTAAATTCCCTTTCCGTCACATCCGATACAAAGAAAGTAAAAGACTTTAAGGGCAATCCTCTCCTTCTCTTCACTCATCCATGGAGTATTCAGACGGTACTCGACCGTAATGAGGGTTTGAAATTGGGCGAGGTATCCAATAACGCCGCTATGTAATAATAAAATATTCACAAATAAAAACAGAGTAGATCATATTGGCATCTACTCTGTTTCTTTTCTGTTCTATTCACTTTGCAAAGCTGTCTTTTGCTGCAAATTTGCAAACATTTCATAGCATTCCGAATTACTCTTTTTCAGATTTATCGGATGCCCTTGCTCATCCAGAAAACAATGGGAACTTTCCCCGGTACAACGCACAACTCCCGTATCTTTGTTTTTCACAACATAGGAAAGGGACAACCGAATCCCATTAAACTTCTCCACCTTTGGAACAATTACCACCGTTTCTCCAAACTCTGTCATAGACACATATCTACAAGATACCGAAACAACGGGACAAATAATTCCTTCCGCCTCCATGCGATTATATCCATATCCTTCTTTGGACATTGTATCGACTCGACACTCCTCGAACCACCGAATATAATTGGAATGATGAACGACACCCATTTTATCCGTCTCATAATACTGCACTTTATGTTCGTACGAAACCAACTCTCTCACCTCGTATTTCTCTAAACTACTTTTGTCCTTGCTGCAACTGTGGGAACAGATAATACAACAATTTCTTCGACTGCTCTTTTCTTGCAGAATTTAAAATCATACCGCAGATTGGCCTCTCTACAATGCCACCTCCATCGCGGAAAACCTCTTGATAAACTTCACATTGATCCAAATATACGCCATACGCCTTCCCTTCCGGATTTTGCTTCTGATCTGGAATATATAAGGAATCCTGAATGATACGCATCTCTTCTTCCGTCAAAATAGATGATAAATCTGTAAAAAAGCCATTTTCCAGATAAGCAGAGAAATCTTCCTCCCCCGCTATCATAGAATCCAAATCGCTTGCATATATCAAAGCTGACAACTGAGTCAAATCACTTGCTGCTGTTGCCCCAACTTGATTGGCCATTTCTGTCGTTGTATAGTACAACTGAAAGGATGCTATATTTTTCTCTGGATCCAATCCCATAAACTTAAGATAGTTTTCAGAGAACTCCGTAAGTGGCATCTCCATCATACCTTCATTTATGATTGCGCTACGATATACAAGATCTTTCTTCATAATTACATCCTTGTATATGAAAAAACCAATTATCGCCACTACAAACACACCCAATAACACGCCTCGCATATAATACGTCTTAAAATGAACCCATTTTTCCTTTGATGTCATCCGATTCCATTTACTCTTTTCGGACTCAGATTCATTACGTTTTGCATAAATGGATGCGCCTTCATCCAAAGACGTTTTCTTTCCTCGTAAATTCAATGCCATCTTTATTCTCCTTTATTCTTTCTTTCGCCTTATTTATTCTAGCATGTCATTCCCAAAAAGAAAAGAGAATCACAAATCTTTCACAAATTTGTTACAAACTTCCTTTGAAGCCTTCCAGCAACATCTTAAGTTTTGTTATATTCACAGGCTTATGAAGCAAGGCATTGACTCCACTGGTCAGACGTAGACGTGTATCGTCGCTCTGTATTCCATCCAACATTTCAATTACCGGAATCTGTCTTATCGCATGATCGGTGGTGTATTTTATTCGACGTGCAAACTCATAACAATTCATATCCTCAAGCTCCTTATCCACGAGGATTGCAGAAATTGCACCCACATGAAGTTTATTTACCATTTCGATGGCTTTTTCTCCACTTTCGGTTACGAATACTTTCGCACCATTGACTCGCAGCAAGGACGCAGTAAGAGAATCTTCGTGTTCACGGTTTTCTACCAATAAGATTTCTTCACCCTTGAGACTATCTGTATTCTCATTTCCACGGGTTTCCTGTGTCATTTGCACCAATTCCTCATTCATTGCGGATAAATATACAGGAATTTCAATTTCCACCACACTGTTATGTACAATCCCTTTCTGAAATTCAATTTTCCCTCCTAACAGGTTTACAATCTTTCCTGCAAGGGAAACCGAACATCCAACCCCGCCGAGGGCAAGAATTCTTTCTTTCACGTCCGTTTCATCCGCTTCGGTTATCTTTCGTTCATGAAAGCGTTCGCTTATCACTGGTCCCTCATCGTCTAAGATAATACCGATTATGCACATGTCATTTTCTTGTCGTATCTCTCGAACAAACAGTCGGATTTCCGACCCTCGTGGTGCATATCGAATGGCATTGCCCAAAATATTAACTAATATTTCCTTAAATCGCAACTCCTGAACATAGTACAAACGATTTTCTGGCAATGATATGTTTTCTTGAATCGAAAGATCCAGCCCCAATGACACCTTTCTTTCTTCTTCACATACACTCCGACAAAGTTCATACAAATTTACTCGATTATCCGATCTTCGCTGTGGCACCTCCATCTGCGTGTATTCTATAATACCATTAATCAATTCGCCAAGAAAGAGGACATATCGCCTTAATTCTTGGCTTTTCTCCTCATTGTAACCGTCTCGCAACAACTCCTTTACCCCTTGTATCGGTGGTGTAAATTCCTTTATCATATATTGCATAAACGCTTTTCTTTCATCTACTGCCTGTTTTGTTTCCACCAAAGCATCGGTCAGCATCTTCTGATTTAACTGTTCTCGATACACTTCCTCTGCACGTGTATTGTGCTCATCTCGAACCGTAAGAATTATCGTATTTACATCTTCCCCCAAAAAGGAAAATCGACACAACTTATATCGATATATGTTATTTTTTCCCTTCACTCGACAATATCGATACCCCTTTGGCTCTCCCGAATGTAAAATCCGTAGCATCTGCTCCATACTCAAAAAATACTGTAGTTCTCGCTGCTCTTCGGTGATGACCATATTTTTACACCACCACCCTACAAAGGTTTCATAATATAGATTTCCACGATAATCTTTCAATCCATAATCATCAATAAAATACGGTACAAACGCCCCTGTTGGCACGTCAATTTTCAATATAAAACTATATTCATTGATAATATGCTCATCAAAAATCTGATGTAGCTCTTGCTTTACCGTCACAGGAACGGTACGATAACTTAGCTTTTTGACATATCCTACTACACGAACCAGATTCCCGCTTTCATAAAGCTTATTTGCAAAAAACTCGTAATAGTCATAGTACTCTTTACCCGTTTCTTTGTTCTTCGTCAGCATTCGTATATTATCATACTGATATTCTTCCTTGTTTCGAATAAAGGAAAGAATCTTTTTCCGATCTCCCTTATAAATTAATTTACTTCGGAACAATAGCGCACGATAATCCTCTACCATATTTTTTTCAATACACAATTGCGCTTCTTCTTGCATGTAATCCTGACCAAAAAGATGCATCTCACCACTTTTAACCTCATACTCAAACATAAGGTCTGCCGTGTTTTTCATCCCCATACGGAAACTTTCCCGCTCACGTGCAAGTTCAAATTGCATATTTTTTTGCTTCGTAATATCCTGAATGATGCATAAATATTCAACGCCGTCTTCCCGCATCTCATAATAGTTTCCTACCAATCGAAGCCATGCAACCTGCTTTCTCTTTCCTTTACGTATACGAAAATCATATTCTACTGGCTCTCTTTTCTCGCCTTGTGTTACTAAATGTTCACGCAGCTTAGGAAAATCTTCTGGAAAGGCATACTTACCTGCTTTTCCTTGGTAACTCTCCCTTGTTTCACCTAACATTTCAAAAAAGTGCTCATTTGCATCCCGAATATAATAATTATCTTTTCCAATAACGATAAACAACACTCCGCCAGGAACACTTTCATAGGTGACATCTCTTTGTCGAATCAGATTTTCTCTCTCATCGATATCTACTACTGTACTGCGGATCCATGGTTTTCCATCTTCTTTTACCACTTCCCCCACATCACGCACCCATTTGTAAGATCCATCCTGCATTTGCAAGCGGTACTTACAATCATACTTTTTATTGTTCTCTGCAAAATCGTAAACCTCTCGCGTAATTCGCTCCAAATCAGCCGGATGAATACAATCTCGCATGGTCTTCCCCACTAAAAGATTCTTTTCTTCTGGTTCCAACCCAACCAACGCAGCATACTCATCATCCACCTCCACAATGGAAAATTCCACATCATATACACACACTTTCGTTCCATAGTGCATGCTTTTTTTCAATATCTCTAATGTTCTCTCTACACTCTTTTTCATGTTTCCCTCCACTTTTGTGTCCTATTTCGCTGCAACCACAACAAAACGGCCATTCTTTTTATGATAACTACATGTCACTAACGTCAGCAAACTCTGTCCATATTGAGGCAAAGCTCTCCCTTTATACAATGACTTCTCTGCCACTTCTTTCACGTATTTTTCAAAAGATTCTTCATCCAAAGTTCCCGCATAATCATAAAACTTAACATGCTTACTTCCTTCTGTTACATCGGTATAAAAGGCCGCAAACACCTGATATGTTCCCGTTTCACTTACCGTATCAAACTGAATGCTCGAATGTGTTTCATAAAAATCTTTTTCTGCATATTTTAGCAAATCGGTAAACATCATCCCGCTCTTCATATGATGTCCATACACAAGAAAATTGCTATTTATGTCCTTGATATTGCACTCTCCTGCCAAAAAAGGAAGTCCATTTTTATCTGTTTTTTTCTGAAAGTTCCGATGCAAATAATACTCTGAATCATTTTTATTTTGCATGACAGGGTAGTCAATCCGGGTCCCCTTCACGCGAATCCATGCTGCCAAATCGGGATTTTTCTTATACAGACGTATGTACTTCTCCAAAACCCCCATTTCCTTTGCTTCCTGTATCTCAGCCACTGTGACGGTGGCTGTGTCTGTCATTTCTGTCAATTCCTGTAACTGCTTTTTGGTTTCATTCGCTTGCATATAATACCGCAGAAGATATAATCCGCTCCCTACAAAAACCAAAATGAACAGAACCAGGATCGCATTTATTATTCCTTTTTTCATATTTCCTCCAAACCTACACTAAGTCAATTCGCATCGGCGTATAACGCATACCATCCTTCTTTTGCTCTGGTGTCAACGGATAAAATCCCATTGCTTCGTAAGCCTGCCGCCCCTTTGGAGATGAATTAACAGTAATGTGCTTCAATTCTTCATTGGCCTCCAGACAATCTGCTACCGCACGACGTACCAATCGCTTTGCCACACCTTTTCGCTGATGTTCCGGTTCCACAAAAAGCAAACTGATATGAAATCCACTTCGCATGGCAATCATTCCAATTAGCGTGTTTTCTTCATAGGCACCAAAGAAAACCAACTCGCCAGCATCCATCATTTTCTCCATATTTTCCTGCGAAATGAAGTGTTCAAACGTACGTATCCCAATTTCTTCGTAGTCCTCTCTGTCGCATATTTGAAATACGTGCCATACAAGCTCCAGCGCCTTGCTTAAGTGCTTTTTATACAATCTACAAATCTGCATTTTTCCACCTACTTTTGCTTGAATCCATATCTTTAGTATAATATAATAATTAACAAAGTGCAAAACATTTTATCGTATGAAAAAGATGATTGGAGACAAGTATGAAAAGAAAATTTAATGACCACTGGGAGTTTGCCAAATTCCCTCTAGAAACGTCAATGGAGACCATCTTCACCACAACGGATTGGACTGCTGTAGACCTTCCCCACGACTGGATGATCTACAACACTACGAATCTATACGAAGAAGCAATCAGCTGCTACAAGAAAACCTTTCACAAAGCAGATTTGCTGACCAATGCCAGTGATAAAAAGATATGGCTCATATTTGAAGGTGTCTATATGGATACCACTGTATACCTCAATGGCGAACATATCTTTACGTGGAAGCATGGATACTCCGAGTTTATCATTGACCTGACCGATCTTGTAAAAGATGGGGAAAATGAAATTCTGGTTCGCAACGAGTATCATCTCCCAAATAGTCGCTGGTATCCAGGTTCTGGTATTTATCGTGACGTATGGCTTGTCACGACACCCGAAGCACATTTTGTACATAACGGAACCTATCTTTCCACGGAACAATGTGGAACGGACTGGAAGGTTTATATGGATGCCGAATACGTGTGGGAACACGCGAATGGCGCCATTCACAATGGCATCATCCGACACATCATCCATGACGCCAACGGAAAGGAAGTTCTCACTGTGGAAAATCCGGTCACCTTATCTTCTGACATTCAGATCGATAAGCAAATTTTGACCGTGGCTGAACCAATGCTTTGGGATGTTGATGCTCCGTATCTGTATCGCATCACTTCCGAACTATGGGTTGGGGACGAATGTAAAGATTCCATTACTCAAAATCTTGGATTCCGTCGCATTGAATTTGATTCCAACAAAGGATTTTTCTTAAATGGGCGTCATGTTAAAATCAATGGTACTTGCGAGCACCATGTGTTGGGAGCTTTGGGGGCCGCTGTAAATAAGACAGCGCTTCGTCGTCAGCTTCTCACACTAAAAGAAATGGGGGTAAACTCCATTCGTAACGCTCATAACATGCCGCCACAACACATGTTAAATCTGTGCGATGAACTTGGACTGTTGCTTTATACCGAAAGCTTTGATATGTGGGAACGTACAAAGACAGACTACGACTATGGCAATGACTTTAAAGAATGGTGGAAGAAGGATCTGGTAAGCTGGGTTCGTCAAGATCGCAACCACCCTTGTGTCTTTATCTGGGGAATCGGAAACGAAATCTATGATACACACTTTGACCGTGGATTGGAAATCACAAGAGAACTTCACGAGGCTGTCCGTGAGCTGGATTATCGAAAAAATGCTTATACCGCTCTGGCTTCCAACTACATTGAGTGGGAAGCGGCGCAAAGAACTGGGGAAATCATTGACCTGGTTGGTTATAATTATTTGGATAAATGTTACGATGAACATCATGAAAAATATCCGGATTGGAAGATTTTCGGAAGTGAGACATGTGCAACGGTACAGAGCCGTGGCGTGTATCATTTCCCCCTGTCCAACCGACTTCTTACCTTTGATGATCTGCAATGCTCGGCTCTCGGTAACTGCTCGGTAAACTGGGGTGCCCGCAACTCTGAGTACGCCATCATCACACACCGTGACCGTGAATTTTGTTTTGGGCAGTATTTATGGTCTGGCTTTGATTATCTTGGGGAACCAACCCCTTACTTTACGAAAAACTCCTACTTTGGCCAGGTAGACACTGCCGGCTTTAAGAAGGATACCTTTTATATGTATCAGTCCGCATGGACCGATTATAAAACCAATCCCATGATTCATATCTTACCATATTGGGATTTTAATGAAGGCCAGTTAATCGATGTGCGCATTTACTCCAATGCGCCAAAAGTAGAACTTTTCTATCAAGGAGAAAGCCAAGGTGTGGTAGAAATCGACCACACACACGGAACGGTTCTCTCTGGCGACTGGCAGATTCCATATGCACCAGGAAGCATCGTTGCTGTGGCTTACGATGAAGATGGCACGGAAATTGCACGAGACGAACAGCATTCCTTTGGAGACCCTGCTTCCATCCGTCTCACGCCAGACAAAGATACGTTGAATGCAGACGGCGAAGATTTGATTTTTGTAACCATTGATACCTTAGATTCCAACGGCATCCTGGTGGCCAACGGACGTAGTCGTATGAACGTATCCGTAACCGGCGCTGGACGTCTCATTGGACTAGACAATGGTGACAGTTCTGACTTTGACCAATATAAGGGCACAAGCCGGAAGCTATTTAGCGGAAAACTCCTTGCAATCATCGCTGCAAAAACAGAGCCTGGGGAGATTCTTTTGACGGTTTCCTCTCCTTCTCTGCCAGACGCCACGCTATCCTTACAGGCGGTAGCTTGTGAAGTTCAAGAAGGAATTTCTTGTTTCATGGAAAATACCACTGTCATTTCCCACCGAACCAATGAGATTCCAGTAAGAAAAATAGCGTTAACAACGACAGGCACCCAGCATCTGGATGCAGAACATATGGAAACAACCGTTACTGCAACCATATACCCAGAAAATGCCACATACCGCGACATCCATTTTAAAGCAGTGACATTAAATGGCGTAGAGAGCAATGCGGTTAAAATCGACATTGACAACGACACCAATACCGCTGTGATTAAGGCCATCGGTGACGGTGAATTTCGCCTGTGCTGTACCTGCAACAATGGTCTGGATCATGTAGAAGTCATCTCGGAACTTGAGTTTGACGTAACCGGTCTTGGGGAAGCGACTCTCGATCCATACCACATGGTTTCTGCCATTGACTACTCTTCTAGCTCGGACGACGGATTGATCCTGAGCTTCCAAGGTGGTGTATACATTACAGGAAATAACCGAACAACCGTAACTTTTGAAAATGTGGATTTTGGAGATTATGGTTCCGATGAAATTCATCTACCGATCTTCTCTTTTAGCGATGACCTTCCAGTAGAAGTATGGCAGGGCATCCCTGGGGACGACATCACAGGTCCAGCCACCTGTGGCACAATCTCCTCTACCGGCGGAGAATGCCTCCTTCAGGATACCTATCACGCCAAAAGCTGGTACAACCACTATCAGGAAAATGTATTTGCGTTATCCAAACGTTTAAAAGGCGTTCAAACCATTACCATCGTGGTATATCCGGAGATCAAAATGTCCTTACAAGGGTTCTCCTTTACAAAAATCGAAAAAGGATATGCCAAGTTACTGGCTTCGGATTGTTCCAATGTCACCGGTGATATGTTTACCATTGATGGCGATGCCCTTCGTGAAATCGGTAATAACGTTACAGTAGAATATCATAACATGCATTTTGATGAAGCGGGATTCCGTAGTATTACCATTCACGGCCGTTCCCATATCGAAATGAACACCATTCACGTGCGATTTGCACCAGCAGATGGAAGTGACGGTATCATCAACCAGATTATCGACTTCCCATACAGCAATGAGTCGCAAACGCTTACCTTTGATTTGGATTCGGTATCTGGCGATTATAACCTGAATCTCATCTTCCTTCCTGGTTGTAAATTTGATCTGGAATGGTTGCAATTGAATCCATAGTATTGTGCTATCTGGCACACAGAACAAAGAGTCGCTTGCGACTCTTTCGCGTCCGAGCGGAATTGCGAAGCAATTACTTTCCTTTCCGCGAGGTACGCATCCTAAGCGGAGCGTTTTTTGCTTTATAGGACGAACTTTCCTATAAAGTAAAAAAGGGGACGCTCCATAACGGACCGTCCCCTTGCCATATTTCTTATTGAAATATTATCTTAGCAAAGCTCCCATACAACACCTTCTCTGGTGTCCTTAATCAGGATTCCTTTTGCTTTCAATTCATCACGAATCTCGTCAGCTCGCGCAAAGTTCTTTTCTTTCTTTGCTGCTGCTCGCTCTGCGATCATCTGCTCTACGTAAGCGGTCAACTCAGCATCTGCGCCCGTTGCTTCTTCCTCTTCCCATGCTTTCGTAAGCTCAAGAGAAAGCACCTCATCAATAGCAGCAATGATTGCACGCTTGGTTGCTCCAGAAGCATCCGCTTTCAATACATCATACAAAATGGTCAAGCCCATGGATGTATTCATATCATTGCCCACCGCTTCCGCAAATTTTTCTTTATATTCATTTACAATAACGTCATCCACGGTTCCTTCCTCTGCAACCGCTTTGATTCGCTTCATCAGCTTATCGTACGCCGTTGCCACATTATCCAGACCATCCCATGAAAATTCCAGTGGTTTGCGATAATGAGACTGAAGACAGAACATACGATATACCATTGGATTGTAGTCCTTTTCTTCCAACAAAGATACTGTCAAGAACTCGCCCTTGGATTTACTCATCTTGCCACCTTTGGTATTCAGATGATTGATGTGGAACCAGTAATTACACCACTTATGTCCAAGATACGCCTCACTCTGGGCAATCTCATTGGTATGATGTGGGAAAATATTGTCCACACCACCGCAGTGAATATCCATATACTCACCCAAATGTTTGATGCTGATGCTGGAACACTCGATGTGCCAACCTGGATACCCTACGCCCCATGGACTATCCCATTTCAATTCCTGATTGTCAAACTTAGACTTAGTGAACCAGAGAACAAAGTCCGTTTTATTTTTCTTGTTGGTGTCCTCTTCTACGTCATCACGAACACCTACTTGAAGTTCTTCTTCATTCTGAGAGGACAATACATAATAATCCTCCAACTTGGATGTGTCAAAATAAACATTCTCTCCTGCAATATAAGCATAGCCCTTTTCCAAAAGAACTTGAATCATATCGATAAACTCATCAATGCAATTGGTGGCAGGCTCCACCACATCTGGTGTCTTAATCTGCAACTTGCGGCAATCTTCAAAAAAGGCATCGGTATAAAACTTTGCAATGTCCATAACCGTTTTCTTCTCTCTTTTAGCACCTGCAAGCATTTTATCTTCACCCGTATCGCCGTCGCTGGACAAATGCCCAACGTCTGTAATATTCATGACACGAGTTACATCATAGCCTACGAAACGAAGATATTTTTCCAGTACATCTTCCATAATATAACTACGAAGATTTCCAATGTGTGCAAAATGATACACCGTTGGTCCACAAGTGTACATATTTACCTTACCTTCTTCGTTTGGCTGAAACTCTTCTACTTTTTTAGTCAGCGTATTGTATAAATAAGTCTTTGTATTCATAACTTTCCTCCATTCTCACTGACGCAAAAAATCCAGCAAAGCTGGATTTTCTGCTTTCTGTATGATTATATTACTTTTTTCCCTACTGGTCAAGGTCAAGTAACGATTCAAATGCACTTATCATGTCATCCACCGACCGTTTATCAACGAGGAAATAGTCCATACCATTTTTATCGACGCGATAGAAGTTGGTTCCATCGTAAGGAAGATATGTCACCGTAACATCTCGATTTGCCTCATGATACACAATCTTCATCACTGGTTCCTTGCTCTCAGGCTTCACAGAATCCTTCGCCTCAGAGGTAAACTCCAAGAGATATCCTTTTGTGTACGGGGTCAAGAACGCTTCTTCGTTTTCATCGGACACTTGCTTTCCATTTAATGTCCACTGATTCTTGTCTTTTCCGTCATCGCCCTTCACTGTAGCGCGAGTCACACAGATTTTCTTATCGCCAATCACAGCATCATAACCATTGATATCCGTCGCCAATGTAGAATATACACAACGATCCATATAGGTATACGCATCTGCACCAAGCATATTTTGCACCGTCTGAGCATCCATGGTGTACACATTATTGGAATCATTCAAGCGTACATAATAACTTCCATCTGGTGCCTTAGCTCCAAATGTCAGCTTGTAACTGTGTGGTACCTGCTGTTTCTTTGGTACAAGATTGGCTTTATTGCTACTGTTGCTTGTTATCTTACCATCCGGATTTGGTGTCGTTGCTGGAAGCTCATATCCTTCTGCTAATTCAAAATATTTTACTTCCACTTCACCAATTGGTTTTTCCAAACCATATTCCTTCATGTCCTTGCAATCATACTCTGCTAATTCCTGAAAACGAACGGACGTAAAGTATCTCTGAAGTGTATTCCACTCATCCGTCGAAGTACCTGCCAACGGTTTTTTAAATGGTTTGGTAATAACCCAGTTGGTATAGGCATCTACTTTCTTTTCATCCGATACGATTTCTGCCTGGAAATTGTTTTCTTTTCCATTTTTAACAGAAATCATAGTCAAATAATCTTCGTTGATTTCTGGAACTTCTTCCTTGGCAATCAAAGAATTCTGTGACACGGAAAACGCGGAAAATATCGTATCCGAAAACGCGTATACTTTTTTGTCGTCTCCCATAATTCCGTAATTTCCACCTGTTACTGGAACCGTTTCACCAAGCTTGATCTCATAACTTTCACCATCCGTGGTCTCCAGTTTTATCGTCATCAATGGCTTTTCCAGACCATATTCAGCAAGACTGGTTTCATCCATTGAGATTTCCTTTGTTGCCTTTGCTGGACTTAACTGAGTAAACATAGCTTCCACTGCATCCACATCCAATGGCGCCTTAGGAAGATCTTTTAATTTCCATTCTTCCCCGTCTTTTACGAGAGAAATTGGCTCCATCCACTCTCCGGATATCTCCGCACTTTGGATGGTTGCCATATCAATATTTGCCACCTCAATATTGGCTTCTGTAGCACCATTGGTATCTACCGTCTCTTCCTCGCCCTGAGGCACAAGAAAATAAGCAACAATGGCACCTACCATTAGCAAACAAAGGATTCCCAGTGTAAGCCCACGTTTCATCCCTTTTGACATTAGTTTTTCCTCCTCTTATACCAGATTGCAAAACCAAAGCCAAGAAGTGCCAATGGCAAAATTACAACAAGCAATGTAGTAAAGAACACACGGTCACCCTTCTGAATGGCTACGTACTCTACATCAAGACTTCTCGTTGGAATCGCCAATGTAGTCGCCGTTCCACCAGAAAGTTTATTCAATGCCTTCAATAAAACAGAACGGTTTCCGTACTGATTCGTAGCTATAAAATCCGATGCTGCAAAGTTTCCAGAACCAAGCACTACGATTTCTGTCGCTTTTCCTGCTCCCTGTGTCTTTTCTGTGTAGGTGTCTGTAATGGACACTGCCACATTAAATGGACCTTCGATATCATTCTTTTCCTTTTCGATTGTCTGAGAAGTCATATCGGTCTTAGAATACGCGCTGTCTGTTGTAGTGAACAATGGCTCTACCGTAAGGGTACTTCTTACATCACTCTGTGTAACCATTCCTTTTGTTCCAGCCATAATAACCTGGGTGTTTCCAACCTCAGAAGTCAACTCACTCTGTCCTGCTGTTGGTACAAGCATGGTTGGATACTGTGGATTATATGCACCTTTCGCATCTACCACATAACCATCTACCACATCTACACCGTACTCTGCCAAGAGTTTATCATAGTTTACAAGTTTCTCTGTAATACTTGCATTCAGGAAAAAGATCGCTTTTCCGCCATTTTTCAAGTACTCAGAAATCATTTTATACTCATCTTCATTGATGTCATATCCTGGTGCATGCATCAACAAGATTCCACAATCCTCTGGAATGCTCTTTTCCGATGCCGTTGCCAGCTCACTATAAGCAATGTTGGATTTTTTCAAAATATCACTGAAAGAGCCATCCAAGCCCACCTCATTGTGACCTGATGTATAATATAACTTCACTCCTGCCTCTGCTGTTACGCTCTGCAATGCCGATGTTAACTGACCTTCTGCATCCAATGTATTGGTCTGAGTGTATGTTGTATAATCCATATCCTGAAGATACATATCCGTAATAGGAACCAACTTACTCTTTCCATTGGTTTCGTTTACAACGATAACATCGTTATTCTGAATTTCATCCTCGGTATACTGCTTCGCAAATGTTGGATATACCACTGGATCCTTATCTACTACTTTGATATTGCCAAGTCCATCATACTGTTCCAATACTTTCTCGATAACGGAAGCTTCACTTCCCGCTTGACACATATAGTACATTTTTATTTCGTCCTTAATCTCAGACGCATACTTAATGGATTCCTCAGTCAATGTAAATTTCTTGTCACTGCTGAGGTCAACCGTAATATTTAATTTACCTACAACGAGATTCAATACCACAACAAGTACGATGACGATTACCATCACAAGTGTCTGGTAACCTCCCATCTTAAAGTTACGGCTTTTAAAACTCTTTTTAAAACCTTTCATCATTTTCCTCCATTCACATCCATATTGGGATTAGTTCCATCTCTTCTTCTTGATTCGCTGAATCGTAATAAATACAAACAGGAACGATACACTTAAGTAATAAACCAACGCACTGACATCAAAGATACCGAGCATAAAGTTATTATATCGGTCTACAATGGAAATTGAGCCAAGTGTCTTTCCCAAAAGGTTGTCAAATGCTTCTGTATTCATAATGAATGTAATGGTGAGTGCTGCTTCCGCTACGATGCCAATGAGTGCAGACAACCATCCATTGTGAATCCATATATTCAGTACAAACGCCAACACAAGTACCAACACAGCAAGGAACCAGAACACAAATGTGTGGCTAGTTGGTAGCAACTCCGCAAGACTTGTCATCAAATACGTAAAGATCATGATGACACCGGATGCAACGGCTGCTATCACCTGACTTTCAGTCAAGGAAGAAATAAACATTCCGATGGCAATGTATGCAGAGCCAAGCAAGAAAAATCCAACTGTACTTCCATAGGCAATGGCAAAATCCACACTCTCGGTTCCCGTAGCTGCACTCTTTACCAGTCCTGACAAAATCAGTGGATAAAAACATACCACCAACATTGCCAATCCAAACAAGGAAATCAAAGCAAAATATTTGCCAAGAATAATCTTTGTGATAGAAACTGGTGCCGTATACAACAACTGATCTGTTTTCTGTCGATTCTCCTCCGCCACGATTCTCATGGTAAGTACCGGCACCAGAAGCAAGATGAAGAACATCTGCACACCCTGAAACACTGGTGAGAAATCCGTAGAACCATTCATCAGGTTATTTACCATAAAATACAATCCAATCAACACAAGGAAGAAGGCAATAAATACCCATCCGATCATACCGGTAAAATAAGATCGTAATTCCTTCTTATATACTGCTAACATCTTACTCTTCCTCCTTCTTGATTTCTTCGTTTGAGTTGTTCTCTTCAACCGAATTTTCCTCCGAAGCGCTGAGCTTCTGTTTCATTTTCTTCTTTTCTTCTTTGGAAAGTTTTCCACCATACTGACGTGTTCCCTCTCCCGTCAAACGAAGGAATACTTCCTCCAATGTTGGAACTTTGTGGTTCATCTCAAGAATTGGACATTTTGCATTGGCAAACGCATAGAATACCTCTTCTCTCAAATCCACATCAATCGGCGTAGACATCTCCACTTGATATACGTCTTCTTCTCCGGTTTTCAAAACCTTAGAATACGTAACTGCTTCAAATTTATCTACGAGACTCTTAATGAGCTCTTTGTTTCCTTTTACATGAAGTGTAAGATCATTGGTCTGTGCAATGTGGTTCGGAATATTTTCCGGTGCATCCGAAAGAATCAATTTACCCTGATTGATAATCATGATTCGATTACATACCGCACTTACTTCCTGCATGATATGGGAACTAAGAAGAATCGTATGTTCTTTACTAAGCTCCTTGATCAAGTTACGAATCTCAATAATCTGCTTTGGATCCAGACCTACCGTAGGCTCATCCAAAATCAAAATCTCCGGATCACCAATCATAGCACCCGCAAGACCTACACGCTGCTTATACCCTTTGGAAAGATGTTTAATCAGACGCTCCGATACATCCTGAATCTTCGTAGCACGCATAACCTTACGAAGCATCTTGTCTTTCTCACTCTTTTTCACCTTCTTCAAGTCGGCAACAAAATCCAGATATTCCCATACTTTCATATCGGGATAAACTGGTGGCTGCTCTGGGAGGTAACCAATACTCTCCTTCGCCTTCTCTGGCTCATCGTAAATGTCATAGCCATTTACCTTCACCGTACCATCCGTCGCCGAAATGTATCCGGTAATTATATTCATCGTCGTCGACTTACCGGCACCATTTGGTCCAAGGAAACCGACAATCTGTCCTTTCTCCACTGTAAAACTCAAGTGATCCACCACATTTCGATCGCCATATCGCTTTACCAAATTACTAACTTCAATCAAAACATTAACCTCCTTAAAAAACTGACATTCTAATATTGTACTATCTTAATGTTACGAAAGTGTGAACAAACGGCCACAAGCGACAAATAACCCAGAACAAGCACTCGGCACCGTAGGTGCGGTCAAGTAAAAGGGACAAATGTCAAGCTTGCTTGACAATTTGTTCCTTTGCTTGACGTCGTGACGCGTAGCGTCCGAGTGTTTATTCTGGGTTATACTGGCATTTGTCGTGCGCAAAGAAAAAGGAAGCGACTGCGTAGCAGGCATTTACTTTTTCTGGCACGTCACTGAGAGAATCTCAAGTAGCACAAAGTGCTACGACAGACGCGAAGCGTCTGGATTCTAGAAAGTGTGACCTTCACATCATGAGCGCAGGGCGAAGCCCGGAGCGAATGTGCGAGAAACACAATCGAATACCAAATTTCTCTGCAACTTAGCATTTACCGCTCTGATAAATTGGAATTTGTCATACTTCAATTATTTGTATGAATATACAATTTCGTCATTAGTAGTATTAGTGCCTCCTGCTTT
>JAZNJZ010000005.1:0-25429 GCA_045578325.1 Eubacterium sp. | reverse complement strand
TGATGTGAAGGGTGATGAAATGATAAAGTAGTCTGATTTTAGGTAAGTAAAAAATATTATGAGCCCGCGATGGGTTTTATTTTTGATGCCGAAATTAGATTATTTATCATGGAATGCCTTTATTTGAATAAAGGTCTTTTGTGTTATAGTCTGTTTTCGAAAGAAGGCAGACTTTTTTTGTTCGGAAAAAGAAAATACTTTTGTGGGTTCAAACAAAGAAAACGAAAATGAATAAAAAAGGAGAGATAGCATGAAAACAATTACAAAAAGACCGTATCGCGAGTTGTGTGATTTTACGAAAGTGTATGATTTTATGGTGGAGAATTTCACCCTGGATTGTAGACACGGTAGTTACCCACCGTTTTTTGAATATTCCTTGGCTACACCGTGGTCAGATAATTCCCAGAACCATCGCTTTGCTATTTGGGAGGATAATGACAAGATTGTAGCGTTTTGTTGGTACGAGAGTGGTATTGGAGAAGCTTTCTTTAATATCGCAGAGGGATACCATGATCTGATTCCGGAAATGGTTGATCATGCAGAGGAACGACTGCGAGATGACGATGGTGTATTAAAAATGAAAATCTATGCAAGTCAAAAAAGTGTTTTAGAAGAAGCTTTACGTAGAGGATACCAGATTTCTTGGCGTGAAGAGCAGGGAGTTTTGGATTTTAGTAAAGTTAAGTTGGACTATCCGTTACCACCAGGCTATGCTTTTGAGCCATCGGAAGAATGTGATGCAGCACAGTTGGATGCCATGGCATGGCGTGGTTTTGATAATGAGGGAGAACCGGAATTTGATGTGGAATCAAGTTATCATACCGAAGCAGCCCCTAATGCTACGCCGGAGTTGAATGTCATTATCAAGACAGATTGTGGAGAATATGTCTGTTATGCGGGAATGTGGTGGGTATCACAAAACAAACTCGCGTATTTGGAACCATTATGTACCGTTCCAGAACATCGAGGTAAGGGGCTGGCTCGTGCGGCATTAAGTGAGCTGTATCGTAGAACATCCAAACTGGGAGCGACACATATGACAGGTGGTACAAATAAATTCTATTTCAATATTGGATACGAAAAAGAATACGAGTTGTTGTACTTAGAAAAATTCTAGTATTCGGGAATTTAACATCGTTACATAAGTTTGTAAAGCATATGAAAAGCCATCAGAATTGCTCTGGTGGCTTTTTGTGACAGTAAGATCTATGTAGACAAACGAGAGTGAATGATGTAGACTAAAGACATGGCAAAGAGTTTTATATTCTAGCATTTGTGCGAGTCTTGGCATGGATGGTAGGATAAAATGATCTTATTTCGTTATTTTATCTGATAAATTATCCCAATTTTTAGTTGTTTTAACCATTTGAGAGAGAGGGGTTCTGATAAGGAATCGGAAAATCCCATTCTTATCCTTGAAATTTGAGTGAGAAGACGTTTTTTTTGAGCATGGAGGCGAAAAAATACCGATAATGAATGAAAAAAACCTTCTTTTATCGGATTTATTACACATGGAAAAGTAAAAAAATATCATAATGATACAAAGTGGTAGGATAAGCGTACATTATTTCTTTTATTTATCGGAAAGGAGAGAATATAATTGAATCATTTGTTTTACGAGTTGCAAAAAAGAAAAGAATATCTAGAAGGGCTGTTGGTAAAAATGGCCCATGAGTTAGAAGGGGCGCCACCAGGTAATTTACGTGTGAGTAATGAAAAGGGAACGCCGCATTATTACTGTATTACCATTCCGAAAGACACACGGGGAAAATACATTTCCAAAAAGGAGCAAGAGTTGGCACATCAATTGGCACAGAAGGATTACATGCAGAGGTTGCATAAGAAAGTCACGGAAGAATTGAAGGATATTAACAGATATCTTTCTAAGCATAGCGACAATGAGCTGGAAAACGTATTTGATAACTTAAATGAATACAGAAAAAATCTGGTAAAGCCGCTCATTATTTCAGATGAGATGTTTGTGGAACAGTGGGAAAGGGAATCCTTTGAGACAAATCCATATTATCCAGAAGAAAAGGTGTATTCAACCAAAAAAGACGAGCTTGTGAGATCAAAATCAGAGGTTTTGCTTGCGGATATGTATTATGAGCTAGGAGTGCCCTACCGCTATGAGGCGGAGTTACAACTAGGCAACGGAAAAAAGAAATATCCGGACTTTACTTTGTTGAAGACGAAGACAAGAGAGATAATTTATCATGAGCATTTAGGATTATTGGATGATGAAGCGTATCGACAAGCGAATCTTCTTAAATTCGATGAATATTACAAAAATGGCCTTTATCTTGGGAAAAACTTGATTCTTACATACGAGGCAAAAGGATGTTATTTGAATATGAAGGAGATGAAAAAGATGGTAAAAGCAATTTTGTATTAGCCATACCCATCATCTAGCAGCAGATAGATAAGTATAATTCTTTTTTGTCTTTTATTCTCTGAAGCTTTGTGGTAGAATAATAATAGCGGTTACTATATCTTGTTGAAAGGCAGAAGGTATTATGCTCAAAGAAGAAAAAATAAGATTGATGATACGTTTGGCAGATTATGAGCAAAATCAAGGAAAGCTTGATCTGGAGCGTACGAGATATTATAAAATGGATTATGTGCGTTTGCAAATATTAAAAACGTTGGTGTCAGTAACAGGTGCAGTATTTCTTGTGGTGTTGCTGGTGGGGATGTATCATATCGAATACATTATTACCAATGCGTTGTCTCTGAATTATGCAGAGATGGGAAAATTCTGTTTCGTGATTTATGTGTTGCTACTATTCTTGTTTTCGGCCATTACGGTCAGTGTTGCTAGCGTTCAGTATGAGATGTCAAAAAAACGAGTGAAAGATTACTACGCAACACTTCAAGAATTGCTTGACTATTATGAAAAAGAGGAAAAAGAGACTGTGACAAGGGATGGTCTCAAGGAGGATTTTGTTTTATGATGATGGCATTGTTGGTTTTTAAGACCAAATGTAAAGAAATTTTTGAACGATATTATGTGGTGACTCGTGGGATATTGAAGATGCTTGTTTCATTTGCTGTATTTAGCGTGATATTTGCTTATTTTCCATTTCATCCGATATTGAATGAAAACAGGATGCCATTGTTAATGATTTTGTCACCGCTGTGTGCATTTATACCAGATATACCAGTAATGTTCCTAATGGCTTTGGTAATGTTGATTCAAGTAAGTGCGGTGTCGCCAATAGCGGCGTTTGGATTTTTTGCTGTACTTGCCATATACTTTTTACTATTTGGTCGATATACGAAAAGTCAGAGTTATATTGTTCTTCTGATTCCGGTATTAGGTGTGTTTGGGTTCTCGTATATAGTTCCCATTGTGGCAGCGTTGTTTCTTACACCAGCCATGATACCTGCTTGTGTGGTGGGTGTGTTTGTTCAGTATTTGTTGATGGCGATAAAAGAATATTATATTGTATCGCAAACGGCTGTGGATACGGGGAATACCATGGAAAGTCTCCAATACATTTTTGGTAATGCCATGAATAATAAGGAAATGCTCATTTATATGATTACTTTTGCGTTGGCATTTTTCCTTGTGTTTATCATTCGAAAAGGGAAATTTAATTATGCATCTCATATTGCGATTTTAGTTGGAGTGTTAGCGTGCATGGCAGGAGTGATTTTAGGAGATAGTATTTGGTCAGTCCAAGGGGATATTGTCAAGCTATTCCGAAGTTTGATCGTGTCAGCGGTGGTTGCTTATATTATTCAGTTTTTCCGTATGAGTTTGGATTATATGGGGACTCGTAATTTGCAGTTTGAGGATGATGAGTATTATTATTATGTAAAAGCAGTACCGAAGATGAAAATTACGGCAAGAGATAAAGTCATAACTCGAATCGAGGAAGATAAAATGGGAGCTGTCCTTGATCTTAAGGAGGAGATTGAGAAAGTTCTCGATGAAGATATTAAGTCTGATATGTAATGAATGTTTGACAGGAGTTGGAAAGTATGGAAGCAATCCGTTCGTTTTTTAAAGATTATGTGGCATTTCTTACGATGCCTAGTATAAATATTATTGATATTATCGAGATTATTATCATAGCATTTGTGGTGTATCATGTGATTATCTGGATCAAGGATACGCGTGCATGGGTGCTTATGAAGGGAATCATCGTTTTATTTGTTGTATGGCTTATTGCGGTGATTTTTGGTATGAATGTTTTGCTTTGGATTTTTGAAAATGCAATGGTAATTGGAATTACCGCCTTGGTTATTATCTTTCAACCAGAGTTTCGAAATGCGCTGGAGCAGTTGGGACGAAAATCCTTTTCCAGCATTACTCTTTTTGATGAGACCAAAGCGAAGAATGAGAGATATTCCGATCGAAGTGTACAAGGCGTGGTAAAAGCAGTGTATGAGATGGCAAAAGTAAAAACAGGAGCGTTGATTGTAGTAGAGAAAGATATTCAGTGTCGTGAATTTGAGCGAACAGGGATTCCGATTGATGCGGAAATCAGCAGTCAGCTCCTTGTGAATATATTTGAACACAATACACCACTTCATGATGGTGCAGTGATTTTGCGTGAAAATCGAGTGGTGTCAGCGACGTGTTATCTGCCTTTGTCAGATAATCAAGAACTAAGTAAAGAATTGGGAACAAGACACAGAGCGGCCCTTGGTGTAAGTGAAGTGTCAGATTCCATGACAATTATTGTGTCGGAAGAAACGGGAGCAGTGTCGGTTGCAAGGGACGGGAAACTAGACCGTGATGTAGATGCAGATACTCTTACGAAGATGCTTCAGAGGATTGCACGTAAGAGCCCGTACAATTCCAAAAAGAAATGGTGGAAGGGGCGAAGAAATCATGCGAAATAAGTGGACAAAAAATCTTGCCTTGAAACTTTTATCTGTTGGGGTGGCGTTTTTAATATGGTTGGTAATTATCAATATAACAGATCCAACCATAACAAAACGTTTTAGCGATATTCCAGTAGAAATTTTGAATGAAAATGTTATTACAACGATGAATCAAGTATATGAGGTGGAATCCGGAGATAAAGTAGACGTGACGGTAAAGGCAAAACGAAGTTTTGTAGAAGAATTATCGGAATCCGATTTTTATGCAAGTGCGGATCTTAGTAAACTCTCTACTGTTAATACGGCAGGTATTGATGTGAAACTTATCAAAACCACAAAAGAAAATGTAGAGTTGGATTGGAATAATGAAGTGCTTCGCATTAAGTTGGAGAAAAAGGAAAGCAAGCAATTCCGAGTTCAGATTGCCACCGAAGGGGATCTTGCTGATTCCTATGTACTAGGCGAAGTTGTTGCACAACCAAGTATGATTGAGGTTTCTGGTGGGGCATCTAAGATCAAGCGGATTGCCAGCATTGGTGCAATGGTACAAGTAAATGGCCAAAGCAATGATTTTGAGGCGGAGGTTACCCCGATTCTATATGATTCGGAGCGTAATGCAATTGATCGCTCCAATGTGAGTTTTAGTACCGATAAGATTCATGTCAAAATTCATGTGCTTCCAACGAAGGCTGTACCGGTTAGTGTGGAAGTCAGTGGAAAGCCAGCAGAAGGATACAGTCATATTCAGACGGATTATCAGCCAGAGACTGTATTGGTTGCAGGGCCGCCAAGCGAATTGGAAAAATTGAAATCCATTACGATTCCGATTTCCATTGAAGGCGCCAAAAAAGATGTGGAAGAAGAGATTGACTTGATGCAGTACGTAGGTGCGTGCAGACTAGTGGATGATTTTCATACGATTTCAATACGATGTGTCATTGAGAAGAACGGCAAGAGAACCTTTTCGTTTGTTAATTCCGAGGTGAATATTAAAAACCTTTCGGCACATTTAAATTGTAGTTATATTGATGAGAGTGAGCGTCAGACCATAACCATTTTAGGTGGTGAGAAAGATTTGCAAAAAGTAACGTTGTCAAGTCTTGAGGCAGCAATTGATGTAGGTGGTCTGGGAGCAGGAAGGCATACAGTGGAAGTTTCTTTTGCCTTGCCGGAAAATCTCAAGCTAAAATCCAAGGTGAGGCTAGAAGTCCTACTTACGCAGTCGGGGAATGAACAGGCTGATTCGCCGATTACGCAAGGACAGACTGCTACGCCGACTGCGACACAAGAGTAAGTTGAGAGGTTTCTACTTGACTTTACATGAGAAAGGTGTAAAATAGTTTAGTGGTGGTCGTTTCACCACACTATGGATATTGGATTGAAGAGAGGAAGTAAGAATATGTTAAATTATAAAAGATATAAACGTGTACCAGTGGTGGATTTTCCAGAGCGTACATGGCCAAATAAAGAGATTCAGAAGGCTCCGGTATGGTGTAGTGTTGACCTGAGAGACGGAAACCAGGCGCTGATTGAGCCAATGGTAGTAGAAGAGAAGATTGAATTTTTTAATTTATTAGTGAAACTGGGATTTAAAGAAATCGAGATTGGTTTTCCAAGTGCATCCCAGATTGAGTATGATTTCTTGCGTCAGCTGGTGGATCGTAATCTGATTCCAGATGATGTGACAGTACAGGTTTTGACACAGTGTCGCGAACACTTGATTGAGAGAACCTTCGAGTCTTTGAAAGGAATCAAGCGTGCCATCGTGCATATTTACAATTCAACATCTACATTGCAGAGAGATGTTGTGTTTAATATGTCTCAGGATGAGATCAGGCAGATTGCCATTGAAGGAACAAAGATGGTGAAGAAATATATGAAAGACTATGATGGAGAAGTGATTTTGGAATATTCTCCAGAAAGTTTTACTGGAACCGAGCTTCCATATGCATTAGAGGTATGTGAAGCAGTGATGGATGAATGGGGAGCAAGCAAGGAGAAACCAGTTATCATTAACTTGCCTTCTACAGTGGAAATGAATACACCAAATGTGTATGCAGATCAGATCGAGTGGATGGCGACACATTTTACCGATCGTGAGCGCGTGATTCTTAGTATTCACCCACACAATGATCGTGGTACAGCGGTTGCTTCTGCGGAACTGGCATTGCTGGCAGGCGCTGACCGTATCGAAGGAACACTGTTTGGTAACGGAGAGCGTACCGGAAATGTGGATGTACTGAATATTGCATACAACATGTTCTCTCAGGGAATTAACCCAGAGTTGGCCATTGAAAATGTAAATGAGATCATCGATGTGTATGAGCGTTGCAACAAGATGGATTTGGATATGCGTCATCCATACGCAGGTAAGCTTGTGTTTACTGCATTCTCTGGTTCTCATCAGGATGCTATCAACAAAGGTGTTCAGGCAATGCATGAGAGAAATCAGGAGCATTGGGAGGTTCCATATCTGCCAATCGATCCAAGTGATCTGGGAAGAGAATACGAGCCAATTGTTCGTATCAATAGCCAGTCAGGTAAAGGCGGTGTTGCCTTTGTAATGGATACATACTTTGGATTTAAATTACCAAAGAGTATGCACAAAGAATTTGCAGATGTCATTCAGGAGATTTCAGAACGTCAAGGTGAAGTGGCGCCAGAACAGATTATGGCTGAGTTTAAAGATCATTATATTGATATGAAAGAGCCTTATCATTTCCGCAAGCTGAAGGTGGAAGACTTGAGTGATGAAGTGAGTGAGGATGAATATGATACCAAGGTATTTTTGACTTATACAGTCAATGGCCAGGAGAAAACTCTTGAGGCTCACGGAAATGGTCCAATCAATGCCGTTTTGCGTGCGCTGCAGGAAGAGTTGAACATGTCCATTCGTGTGTTGGATTATAGCGAGCATGCATTACAGCAGGGTTCCAATGCGCAGGCAGCAGCTTATATTCATTTGATGGATGAAAATAAGGGTATTGTAACTCATGGAGTTGGTATCAGTTCCAACATTACAAGAGCGTCTATTCGTGCCATGTTTAGTGCGGTTAACCGTTTCTTGGCAGATGAAGGTACAAAAGAGTGATGTAATTACAAAACGAGTAAGGTAGATGAAACGAAGAGGAAGTTTCATCTACCTTTTTTGATAGGGGAATTAACGTAATAATAGTATGTAGTCGATATAAAAAATAGAAGTATGCACATTTTTTAGAAAGAGGGGGTCAAGGATGACAGGAACGATATCAGGTGCAGGAAGCACTAATATGCAAAATGTTATTACGAAATCAATGCAACAAAATGAAGCGGGAATTCGTAAGAGAGAAAGTGTATCGATAAAAGGGAGTTCCATTACCGTAAAGGCAGCGGGAGAAAACTGTATTTTAGAGCAATATCGGGAACAAGGCGTGGATCTTCAGTTGACAGGAGTACAACCAGAAGAGGTATGTTCAGAAGAAGAACTGGAAGAACAGCGCATGAAAGAATCCGAACAGCGCATGGTGGAAATGTACCAACAACAGTTGGAGGCGGCAAAGGAAAATGCAGAGGCTGCAGCAGAGGGGTTTGCAGACATTGGACGGGCCATGGAAATTGCCAGACGAATGATGAAAGGAGACATCGTTCCAGCTTCCGATGAAAAGTTTTTAATGGATTACAATAAAGATATTTATATGGGTGCGAAAAATATGCAGGCAATGGCACAGAACGAAGATCCGAAGAAACATGAGAGCGTTTTGGAAGAGGACGAGGAGAGTGGCGAAAGTGCAAGTGTAAAAGTAGACGGTGGGGATATTACCATTGATGCCACAAGTATAAACATGATATCGCAGTAACAAAACATAAAAAGAGAACACGTCTTCTTAACAAGAAGGTGTGTTCTCTTTTTGTTTAGTTATGAAATATCACCTCATGGTATTATTTCTTTCGCAGATTCTCCTCTGCTGTTGCCAACATCAGTTTAATACGATTCAGCTGGTTTACTTCACTGGCGCCTGGATCGTAATCCACAGCAACGATGTTTGCTTCAGGGAATTCCTTACGAAGCTGCTTGATGACACCTTTTCCAACAACGTGGTTTGGAAGACAACCAAATGGCTGGGTACATACGATATTTGGAACACCGCTGTGAATTAACTCGATCATTTCTCCCGTTAAGAACCAACCCTCACCAGTCTGATTTCCGATGGAAACGATAGGGTCTGCGTATTCAGCCAGCTTATAAATTCCAGGAGGAGCATCAAAACGACGGCTTTCCGCTAACGCTTTCTTCATTTCTTTGCGGTAACCTTCCAAGAACCAGATAATGGCCTTACAGATATACTTGGTCTTTTTGGATTTGCCTAAATGATCTGTTTTGTACAGATTGTTATAGGCACTATACAGGAAGAAATCAACCATATCCGGACAAACCGCTTCTGCGCCCTCTGCTTCCAGAAGATCTACCACATAGTTGTTTGCTGCAGGAAGGTATTTAACGAGGATTTCTCCTACAATACCAACTCTAGGCTTTTTGATGGTTTCATCTAATTCAATCTCGTCAAAATCTTTAATGATTCCACGAATGTTTTTATTTAATTCAGAACGCTTTGGTTTTTTCACCGCTTCGATACAAATCTTTTTCCATTTTTCATGCAAAGCATTAACAGAACCAGGAACCTTCTCGTAAGGTCTTGTGCGGTATACCACTCGCATAAATAAGTCACCGTAGATCAAGGAATGAATGGCGCCATTTAGCAGGCGGTAGTTGATCTTAAATCCTGGATTGCTTTCAATGCCGGCACTCAAGGAAATAACCGGTACTTGTGACATGCCTGCCTTGCGGAGGGCACGACGGATAAATCCAATGTAGTTGGTAGCACGACAACCACCACCAGTCTGAGTGATCAAAATCGCAGTTTTGTCCAAATCATATTTTCCAGACAACAATGCCTTCATAAATTGTCCCACAACGATGAGAGATGGATAACAAGCATCGTTGTTTACATATTTCAGACCATAATCCAATTCGTCACCACCCGTTGGCATGATTTCAAGATTGTAGCTACATGCACAGAGGGCAGGTCCGAGAATGTCAAAGTGAATCGGTGACATCTGAGGTGCCAAGATGGTATAGGTTTTACGCATCTTTTCGGTAAATACCACACGCTGATAGGAGGCATCCTCCACATGAGGTTTGACACCCTTACGCGCGCGATCTTTGACAGCTGAAATCAAGGAACGAATACGAATTCGTGCGGCTCCTAGGTTATTTACCTCGTCGATTTTTAATACGGTACAAATCTTACCAGAGCCAGTCAAAATATCATTAACCTGGTCTGTGGTAACAGCGTCAAGCCCACAACCGAAGGAATTCAGCTGGATCATCTCCAGATTTTCTTGGGTGCGAACATAGGATGCTGCTGCATACAGACGAGAATGATAGGTCCACTGATCCATGGCAATGGTTGGACGATCAATTGGCGTCAGATGCGATACACTATCCTCGGAGAGAACCGCAATATCATAAGATGTAATCAATTCTGGAATTCCGTGGTTAATCTCTGGGTCGATGTGATATGGACGACCAGCTAGTACAATACCACGTTTATTGTTGTCTTTCATCCACTGGATAACTTCTTCGCCTTTGCGTTTGATGTCCTCACGCGCCTCATCCATTTCAACATAAGCCAGATGTACCGCATTTCGAATCTCGATTTCACTCAGTCCGTTTTCCACGGTGAGATATTTTACCAATTCGTCAGCAATGATTTTTTCTGACTCGAAAGAGAGGAATGGGTTTTGGAAAATAATATTATCATCGGACAATTCCTCTACATTATTTTTTATATTTTCACCATAAGAGGTTACAATTGGACAGTTGTAATGGTTACCTGCGCCATCAAATTCTTTCCGCTCATAAGGAATACAAGGATAGAAGATGTATTCTACACCTTGACGCAACAACCACACAATATGACCATGTGCTAATTTTGCCGGATAACACTCAGATTCACTTGGGATGGATTCGATTCCAAGGGAGTAAATGTTACGAGTGGATTTTGGCGAAAGCACAACTTCATACCCCAATTCTGTGAAGAAGGTGAACCAGAATGGATAGTTTTCGTACATGTTAAGAACACGTGGAATACCAACTTTGCCACGATATGCCTTGTCGCTAGAAAGTGGTATGTAATGTTCAAATAACCTCTGGTTTTTATATTCAAAGAGGTTTGGTATGTCTTTCTTTTTCTTGGCACCACCAAGGCCGCGTTCACAACGGTTTCCAGAGATAAATTGTCTACCTCCGGTGAACTTGTTGATGGTGAGAAGACAGTGGTTGGTACATCCTTTACAACGAGCCATGGAGCTCTCGAATTTTAGGGCGATGATATCTTCCAGAGGAAGCATGGTAGTTTCCAACCCTTCATCGTAGTGTTCGCGAGCAATCAAAGCGGCACCGAAAGCACCCATGATACCAGCGATGTCCGGACGTACTGCCTGGCAACCAGATACACGCTCAAAGCTACGAAGAACTGCATCGTTGTAGAAGGTTCCTCCTTGCACTACCACATTTTTTCCCAGATCCTTTGGATCCGTTAATTTAATTACTTTCAACAAGGCGTTTTTAATGACGGAGATGGCAAGACCAGCTGAAATGTCAGCAACGGTTGCCCCTTCCTTCTGCGCCTGTTTTACTTTTGAGTTCATAAATACCGTACAGCGAGAACCAAGGTCAATTGGGTTCTCGGCAAAGAGAGCCAGTTTCGCAAAATCCTTTACCTCGTAGTTCAAAGAACGAGCAAAGGTTTCGATAAAGGAACCACAACCGGAGGAACAAGCTTCATTCAGCTGTACGCTGTCAACAGAATTGTTTTTTATCTTAATACATTTCATATCCTGTCCACCGATGTCGAGGATACAATCTACTTCCGGCTCAAAGAAGGATGCTGCGTAGTAGTGGGAAACGGTTTCCACCTCTCCCTCATCCAACATCAGGGCAGATTTAATCAGAGCTTCTCCATATCCGGTGGAACAGGAGCGGACAATGTTGGCACTGTCTGGTAAAAGCTCATAAATTTCTTTGATTGCTTTGATGGTTGTCTTCAATGGACTACCATTGTTATTATCATAAAAGGAGTAGAGCAAGGAGCCGTCTTCTCCTACAAGAGCTACCTTAGTCGTGGTAGAACCAGCATCAATACCTAAAAATACATTTCCTTCGTATTCTGCGAGAGCGCTCTTTTGAACCGAATGCTTGCTGTGACGAGTAAGGAAAGAATCATACTCGCTTTCGTTGGCAAAGAGAGGCTCCATACGAGTCACTTCAAATTCAATATTGATTTCGCTATTCAACCGATCAAAGAGTGCTTTTAATGTTGTTACACCTTCTCCTTTTGAATTCATAGCGGCACCACTGGCTGCAAAAAGGTGAGAATGCTCAGGTGCAATGATGGCATCATCTTTCAAATCTAACGTACGAATAAATGCCGCCTTCAACTCGGTTAAGAAGTGAAGGGGACCACCTAAGAATGCTACATTACCGCGGATTGGTTTTCCGCAGGCAAGTCCACTGATGGTCTGGTTTACTACTGCCTGGAATATAGAGGCAGCAAGGTCTGGTTTGGAAGCACCTTCATTGATGAGGGGCTGAATATCTGTCTTAGCAAATACACCACAACGAGCAGCAATGGGATAGAGTGCTTCGTAGTCTTTGGCGTACTCATTTAGCCCAGCGGCATCGGTTTTCAAAAGAGTTGCCATCTGGTCGATAAAGGAACCGGTACCACCAGCACAGATTCCGTTCATTCGTTGTTCGATTCCACCTGTGAAGTAAATGATCTTAGCATCTTCTCCGCCAAGCTCGATGGCTACATCGGTTTGTGGCGCAAAATCCTTTAGAGAAGTTGCTACGCTGACAACTTCTTGCACAAATGGGATGTTCAAATGTTCGGAGATGGCAAGACCACCGGAACCAGTAATCATAGGAGCAATGTCCATGTTTCCCAAGGTTTTGTGCGCCTCTCCGATAATATTTTTCAATGTTTCCTGGATGTTTGCAAAGTGTCTTTCATACGCAGAAAACAGAATTTCGTTGCTTTCGTTTAAAATTGCGATTTTTACGGTAGTTGAACCGATATCAATACCGACTCTGTTCATGTCTGGTTGCCTCCTAACTCAGATAAAATATATGAGTCTTTCTTCTTATTTATTATAGTAAATTAAATCCAGCCTATAGTATACGACAAAAAATGTCATTTGTAAACAAATTTTAATGGAAAGGAACCTTTTGGTAAAAGAAGAATATATTGAATAGAGAAAAAATCAATGTGGAGGTAGCTATGAATCGACGTTATTGTAACGGTATGGTACATGTGATTCGCCAAGGAGAAACATTGTATCAGTTGAGCCGTAAGTACCGCGTACCTTTGGCGCTCCTTCTTCGAGCAAACCCTTATGTAGATGTGTATAATTTGCAGGTAGGACAGGAAATCTGTATTCCAATGGTTCGTCCCAATGGAATGATTTGTGTACCAGTTCAGGAGTCGATGCCAAGAGAAGAAAGGAGCATGGACCAAAGAAATATGGACCAAATGCAGGAAATGGATGAAATACAAGAAAGACAAATGATGCCAGAGGAAGTTGAGGAAGAACGGGTGGTACAGATGGAACCTTGCTGTGGTGGAGATGAAATCGAAATGCACAACCAGAATGATGACGATGATTTGGAAATCTATGTTACATCTGGGGGAAGAAGTCTTGGCGACATACTGAATGAATATGGCGTGAATTGGGAAGATTTTGTTAGGAATAACAATTTAAGTCAGGTTGCTTTGGGGGATGACGTAGTACTGTATTTTCCTAAGAAAAACAGAAATAGATGATGGAACAGTAATGTTTGACAAAGACTGTGGAAAAAAGTATAATAGAAACAACTATGCGAAAAGTTGCGGTGGCAGTTTTCTGTCACCGTATATATGAAAAACACATGGTGTAAAAGGCATCTTGCCAAAGTAAGGAGGGAAGGACATGCTTAAGCTGTATAAGACAGTAGAGGATGAATTCCATAAGGTGGATGAAATCTCGGAGGGGTGCTGGGTGGCACTTACCAAACCAACCCACGAGGAACTTCACCGGGTGGCAGAGGAAACTGGAATTGATATTGATGACTTACGAGCCCCTCTGGATGATGAAGAGCGTTCTCGTATTGAGCATGAGGGAGACTACGTGATTATCCTGGTGGATATTCCGTCTCTGGATGAAAAAGATCGGTATGTTACAATCCCCCTTGGTATTTATATGACAAAGAAAATGATTGTCACGGTTTGCTTGGAGGAAACCCCTGTACTAAAGGCGTTTATGAATAACCGTGTCAAAGAATTTTTTACCTTTAAGAGAACTCGATTTGTGTTTCAGATCTTGTATCGAAATGCCACTTCTTATTTGAGATACCTTCGTATCATCGATCGTAGAAGTGAACAGATTGAGGAAAAGTTAAATGTTTCGCAGAAGAACAAAGAGTTGATGGAACTTTTGCAGCTGGAAAAAAGTTTGGTCTATTTTACCACATCCCTGCGTTCCAATGAAATTGTGTTGGAGAAGCTTCTGCGTACAGAAAAGGTGAAAAAATATCCAGAAGATGAAGATTTGCTGGAGGATGTTATCGTCGAAAATAAGCAGGCAATCGAGATGGCAAATATTTATAGTGGCATTTTGAGTGAAACGCGAGATGCGTTCGCTTCCGTCATTTCCAATAACTTGAATGTGGTTATGAAATTTTTGTCAACGGTGACCATTGTGCTATCCATTCCAACGATGATCGCTAGCTTTTTTGGTATGAACTTTGTCAATATTCCATTAGGAAAAAACCCATATGGATTTGTGATTACAACTGCTTGTGCGTTGGTGCTTACGGCGGTGGTTGTGATTTTCTTTAAAAAGAAAAATCTATTCTGATAGCAATAGGAAAGAAAATGAGGTATCGAAATGAAATGGTTTGCTAAGATGGAGCGTAAGTTTGGCAGGTATGCGATTCACAACCTAATGCGTTATGTGACGGTTATAAGTGTTGTGGGAACAATGATAGGCATGATTAATCCAGCCATATATGTTCAGTTTTTAAGTCTTGATGTGCATGCGATATTGCATGGACAAGTATGGCGGTTGGTAACATTTTTGCTATATCCAGGAGTGACAATGAATGATGGATTTTTTGTGAATCTAATCTTTTACGCACTCATGCTTTATGTGTATTACTGGATTGGCGGGGTGCTGGAGCGAGTGTGGGGAAGTTTTCGATTTAATGCGTTTTATTTTACAGGAATATTTCTTACCGTCCTTGCGACATTTGGTTATTATTTTGTCTTATTGAATGCCAATGGAAGTGAGCTTGCTCCGATGTTTAGTGCAAGCATTGCTCAGACGGTTACCCTCGATAATTTGAACTTGTCGATGTTTGTTGTGTTTGCGTTCTTATTTCCGGACACACAATTTCTTTTGTATTTTATTATTCCGGTGAAGGCAAAGTGGCTAGGAATCCTATACCTTGTCTTTAATGTGTTTGAGATTATCACATGTATTCAGATGAAGGACTACTTGAGTATCATGCAGATGCTTTTGATTGTGGCAGCATTGCTTGACTTTGTGATTTTTTATCTGATCGCGAGAAATCCACAAGGGATCCGGGCAACGGTAAAACAAAAGAAACGGCAAGTGGTGTACAAGCAAGCGGCAAAGCGTGAGATGTCAGAAACAAGACATAAATGTGCGATTTGTGGAAGAACAGAAAAAGATGCACCGAGTCTTGAATTTCGCTATTGTACAAAATGCGAAGGGAATTATGAATATTGCTCAGACCACTTATTTACTCATGAGCATGTAAAAAAATAAAGGTAAAGTTTAACGAAAGAAAGGGAAAGAGATGGAAGCGTTCGAGTTTGATATATTAGTAGTAGCGGCACTTACAGTGTTGGGATTATGGGGACTATATCGTTTGTGGTTCCAGGGAGAAGTGGCAGGAAGAGTTGTTACCGATAAGAATCATGATAAAGTCAATTGGATGAATATTCTTCTTGTTCTTGGAGTGGCATTTATTATCAAAAGCATAATGGCGGTGAAAAATGAGGGATATGTCAGCGATCTTGATTGTTTTCGAATCTGGTCTGACATGATTCGTGAGCACGGAATTCCTCAGTTTTATCATGTGGATCAGGGAAATGGATATCCACCAGGATATATGTTTGTTCTTTGGATTGTAGCTTGGGTGCGCCAGATTGTTGGGATTGAGACTTATTCGGGTGGTGGACTTTTCATGATTAAGCTGGTGCCAATCCTTTGTGATCTGGGTGCTGGATTTTTCATTTATAAGTTTGCGAAAAGCCGTTTTTCGGAGGGGATTTCCCTTGCACTTTGTAGTATCTATGTAATGAGCCCGGCGATTCTTATTGATTCTTCCGTATGGGGACAGGTGGATAGCGTATTTACGCTAATGGTTCTGCTTACCTGTTATCTGTGTATGAAAGAAAAACGAATCGCAGCGTACTTCGTCTTTTGTGCAGGTGCATTGCTAAAATTCCAGACCATTATGTATGCGCCGATTTTGATTTTTACGATTATTGAGCAGGTGTTCCTGAAAGACTTTAACTGGAAGAAAGTAGGAAAAGATCTTGTTGGAGGATTGGCTGCCATCGGCTCCATGTTTTTGTTTGCGGCACCATTTGATCTTAGTGTAGTTGTGCCGAAATATATGAACAGCTTGGAGTTGTTTGAGTATTGTTCCGTAAATGCTTATAACTTTTGGGCGATTGTAGGAAAGAACTGGATAAGCCAGTATGAGAAGTTTTTCTTTGTAGAGTGCGAGAAACTGGGAACCATGGCCATTGTTGCTTCGGTACTTCTCAGTGCATTTGTTTTCTTCAAGATGAAGGAAGACAAGTCGAAGTACTTTGTAAGTATGGCAGTTTTGATTAGTTTTGTGTTCTTGTTCTCAGTAAGAATGCATGAGAGATATTTGTTCCCTGCACTTTTGCTTGTGTTGGTAGGATTTATTTATCGTCCATGCAAGGAGTTGTTTATTTCCTTCATTGGATTAAGCGTGGTTCAGTATATCAATGTAGCGCATGTGTTTTATACGTATCAGGAGTTGGAAACCACTGGACCGACAGGATACCTCATTGGTGCTGGCGCGTCTGCTACCATTTTCTTTGCTGCATATCTGTTATATGCGGTACTTCGTAAGGCAGAGATTGCTTATGCCGTTGAGACAGTGCAAGGAAAAGTTGGAAAAAATAGAAGACAAGCAAGAAGAGAAGAGTCGGAGAAAGTATCACACCAGTTTTCGATTACTCCTTCACAACGATTCGAAAAATTCACAAAATGGGATTATATTGTGTTGTTTGCAATCATCCTTGTATATTCCTGTTTTGCGTTGTATGATCTGGGACGAATGAGTGCTCCGGAGACAAGCTGGGAAGGACACAAAATCGGAGACCAGATTGTGTTAGACTTTGGTGAGAGCAAGTCATTGAGTAAGATGTATGCCTATGGTGGAAGTTATGAGGGACGGAGTTTTACCGTTGAGGTTTCTGAGGACGGTGCAACTTACACACCAGCCGGAACGGTAGTTGTAAATGATGTATTTAAGTGGAATGATGTAAGTTTTCTTGGAACCGAGGGAACAGCAGAGACACTTCCATTCAATCCGACAGGACGTTATCTCCGTTTTACATTGTCCAATAGTAATGAGGCAAGCATTAAGGAATTGGTATTCAAAGATGCATCGGGAACCAATATCTTGCCACAGAATACAGCAGATTATCCAGAACTTTTTGATGAACAGGATCAATTTGATGATTACCACAGAGATTTCCGTTTGGGAACATATTTCGACGAAATCTATCATGCCAGAACGGCATATGAAATGGTTGAAGGGCTTTACAATTATGAGAATACCCATCCACCTTTAGGAAAATTCTTTATTTCCTTGGGAATTCGTGTGTTTGGTATGAATCCATTTGGTTGGCGTATTGTTGGCGTACTATTTGGTATCGGTATGTTGCCGTTTATGTACTTGTTCGGCAAAAGTTTGTTCCGCAAGACATGGGTGGCAGGGGTAGCGACAACGCTGTTTGCTTTTGATTTTATGCACTTCACCCAGACAAGAATTGCAACCATTGACGTATATGGAACATTTTTCATTATGGCAATGTTCTACTTTATGCTTCGTTATGCGCAGACAAGTTTCTATGACACAGAGTTTAAAAAGACTTTGATTCCATTGGGATTAAGTGGTTTGATGATGGGACTTGGTTGTGCCAGCAAATGGACGGCAGTTTATGCGGGAGCTGGATTGGCGGTGTTCTTCTTTGCGATTATGTTTGGAAGATACTTGGAATACCGAGTTGCTATGAGAAATCCTAAGGGAAGTACAGGGGAAATAAAACACATTGAAGTAATCGATAAATTCCAACCGATGTTAATCAAGACATTGGGAGCGTGTGTTGTTTTCTTTGTAATCATCCCAGGCTTGATTTATCTTTTGTCATATATTCCATTTAATGATGGAACAGATGCTGGATTGTTTACGCGTATGCTCAACAACCAGAAGACCATGTTTAGTTATCATTCCGGATTGGATGCGACTCATCCATACTCCTCTACTTGGTATGAGTGGCCAACCATGATCCGACCAATGTTTTATTATTGCAACACAACGGCAGAAGGTTTGAAAGAAGGAATCAGTGCATTTGGAAATCCGATGGTATGGTGGGCTGGTATTTTTGCTACCATATATATGATTTACCTTTGTTTCAAAAAGCGGGATCGTATTTCGATTTTCCTTATGTTTGCTTATCTTGTACAGTACATTCCATGGATATTGGTACCACGTTGTACGTTTGCCTATCATTATTTCCCAAGTGTGCCGTTTGTAACACTGATGATAGGATATGCATTGTACCGATTTATTGGCGATAATAAGAAAAAGAGGGTTTGGGCATATCTGTACTGCGCAGTGGCAATCGCATTGTTTGTGATGTTCTATCCGGTGCTCTCTGGTCATCCGGTATCCGCGGATTATGTAAACAATGGATTGAAATGGCTGACAGGATGGGTTTTGATTCTGTAATGGAGGAACTGTAAAATGAGTGATGTTCGAAAATTAATAAAAAATATAGATAGTGGGATTGGACTACGAAAGAATCTGCCGATGTATGGCAGCATTCTTTCTGGTACATACCTGGACTATGCAGCGATAGAATTAACCTTTTCTGCGTACATGCTTTCCGAAATTGTCGTGGAAGATGCGACGGTATCGGAGGCGGATCAGGCGTTGTACCATCAAGTGATGACACAACTTCGTGCTTTGCTAGAGAGTGGGTCCGCCGAGGAGTGCCAAAAGGTTATCGGGGAAGTGAAGAAAATTCGCCAGCAGGTTACAGCGATCATGGATGGATTTACATCCTATACGGATCAGCTTATTGGATATGATTATGTGTTAAAACGTAAGAAACTACACTATACAACCGACAATACTGTGCGAAAAGAAGTGGAAAGTCTAGATGAAGAAGAATTTCTTCGTGAACTTATGATGTATTTAGTAGGGAATAAGGATCGTTCTGTTGTAAGAGATCGACTTCAGATGTTAATGGGGCAGATTCCCGTACACATGACAAAACAGAAGTTGTTGGAAAAAATAAATGAGGCACTAACACTTTACAAAGGAAGCGATAAAGCATCCTTAGATAGCTTTGTCTATATGATTCGTTCGTCGGCAATGTTGCACAAAGTGAATGCGGGTGTGGAATCAAGTCAGCATATTGAAGCGTTTATTGAAACATTGGCTGGGATGGACTTCACGGATATGTCAGCAGAGGTATATGAAGAGACTACCGAAGAGTTGGAGGAAGTAACTCAAGAAATCCTTGGTTTGACGGATTATTATTATTCCTTGCAAAAAGTGATCAATGGGGTTTATGCGTTGGCTCTTGCATGTCAGTATAAGACAGAGGATTCCCAGCTGTACAAGGATTGTGTGGAAATCTTGGAGAATGTGGCGAAGGGTGGTTTGGATGATACCAGCCTAGTTAAGTTAGAAGGAAAGATCGAAGAATGTGTAGAAAAAGCAGGTTATCTTGAGGCCGTTCTATTTGAAGTGAAGAGCGCTTATCGAGAACTGTTAACAGAGCTTGATCTACTGGCTGCATTTGAGGATTATGCGCGAATTGCCAATCTTCTCTCGGATAGTTTATTCATTGACCTTGAAAAGGTGCAGGAAGAGGAGGAAGTGGATGCTGACATGCTGAAGCGTGTGTATGCGGAACTTTCTGAAGAGCTATCTGTGGCTATGGCGGGAATGCAACGTCCATTGAAAAAAGCAGTGATGGCGGCGATTCTTGAAAAACTCCCTGTGGATTTTGATGACACAAAACAGATTGAGGAGTATATTCGTGTTCATTTGTTTGGCTGTCAAGATTTCTCGGAAAAAGGTGTTGTTCTTATGGAACTTCAAGAGCAACTGGCAGAAGAGGCGGAATGGAGGTCAGAATGATTTTTTGGTATGATGATCTGTACATGGATCAGGACATCGTTAATGATGAAGAAAAATGCAAAAAAATCATTGAGGCAAGATGTGGCTATAAGAAGGGAATCAAGAAAAAACTTCAACACAATCTTGCGCCGTGGAATAAGAATTATGAAATTGTTATCCTTGCCAATAATAAGGATAATTTGTTCGAAATTATCAATACCAGACAGATGTTCTTTTCGTACTATGAATCCCATGATATCTATGTGATTGGTATAGCGAAACATTATGAAGGAGCTGTGGAAATTGTCCGAACAATCATGGAAAATGGATATCGTGAAGAGGCGGATTACGATCCAAGAATGCAATTTACGAAGGAACATTTTTCCGGGAGGTGAAGTAGTTGGCGATAGTAATTGCCATATTAAAATTCATAGGAATCCTTTTGTTGGTGCTGCTTGGAATAATTGTTATTCCTGTGTTTTTTGCGCCTGTGCGATATGAGGTCAAGTGTAAAACAGAGGAAACGCTACAAGTGGAGTACAAGGTCTTCTGGTTGTGGAGAGCAGTGGCATTGCGAGGCGATTTTTCGGAATCCGATATCAAGTTCTATATTTTTGGAATAAATGCGCAAAATATTAAGGATTTCTTTTCTAGGAAGCCGAAGGAGAAGAAAACGGATCGTGTCGTGCCGCCAGAGGAAAGTACGGTACAGATGGTGGATGAATTTTATGACGATTCAGACTCCCGAGTGAAAAGGAATGAATGGAAAGATGTGGATATTGAAACCGACTACGAAGAGGAAGAGGAGAAGCCGAAAGCAAAGAAGAAACAAGGTAAAAAGTCCTTTCCTTTTGAACGGATATCGAGTATAATTAATTTCATTAGAGATAATGAAAATAAGAATGGATTTCGTAAGGTAAAAAAAGAATTTGTGGATCTGGTTCGACATATTATGCCGAATAAGGTTCGCGGCAGGGTAAGATTCGGAACCGGAGACCCTTGCACCACAGGGTGGCTACTCGGTGGGATAAGCATGTTTTCCATTGCATATATGGAGGAGCTTCGGATTATTCCGGATTTTGAAGAAAAGATATTGGAGGCAGATGGTTTCCTAAAAGGGCGGTTGCGGTTACTGTACCTCGTGCGACTGATTATAAGGGGATATCTGGATGAAGATATAAGGAAAGTATTGAGTAAAGTTATGGAATTTATCTAATCAATAGTATGGAAAGTGAGGTAGCAATTATGGGTGAAAATAGTTTTAACAACACAGTAGAGTCTTTGTTTAAAGGGATGGACAATTTTATTACCACCAAAACAGTAATTGGTGACGCAGTTCGTTTTGAGGATGGAACCATTGTTCTTCCTTTGGTTGATGTAAGTTTTGGTGTAGCTGCCGGTGCATTTAGCGATGATACGGCAAAGAAAAATAATGGCGGTGGTGGAATGGGTGGAAAAATCCAGCCAAGCGCAGTGTTGGTCATCAAGGATGGCAATTCTCGTCTGGTTAATGTAAAGAACCAGGATGGTATTACAAAATTATTGGATATGGTACCAGAATTCGTAGATAAATTCAAGAAAGATGATACTTCTCAGGAGAAAACAGAGGAGAAATAAAGAAAAAAAGGAAATTTTTTAGAAAAATTGCAAATTTTCCTTGCATTATGAGATAAGGTTTGGTAAAATAGTCGTGTTGTGTGTGAACAAACAGAGATTATAACATAAGTTTTTATAGAAGGAGGTGCTTTTCATGGCAAAGTGTGCAGTATGTGATAAAGGCGTACATTTCGGAAACGCAGTGAGCCATTCCCATAGAAGAAGCAACAAAATATGGAAATCCAATCTCAAATCCGTAAGAGTTAAGGTTAATGGTGGAACAAAGAAAATGTATGTTTGTACTTCCTGCCTTCGTTCAGGTAAAGTAGAGCGTGCGTAGTCGCGTTTACGATCAGTAGTGTATTTCAGAAAAGGAGACACATTCCAGTGTTATTTACATAGGGATGAGGCTCCTTTTTTCTTTGTTGACGGGATTGAATTAACACGAAGTAAATAAATTGTATCCAAGTACGAGACACAGAATGATAATGACAAGGGCAAGGACGCCATTGTCGATAAAAAACATGATGGTCATACCGATTCCCAGCCAGAATAGGATAAAACCAAGAAGTCGTTTCATTCTATGTCACCACCTTTTATTCTGATATAATATTGTATGTAAAGGCGGGGAAAATGTGAAGAAAGGTTGCGTTTTCTAGCGTTATAGTGTAAAATATGAATAACGTGCAAAGATTGGAGGATTGCTTATGAAAGGGCAGTTGGATAATGAAATGGGAACCGTTTTGGTGGATGAAGATGTTCTGGCAAAATATGCTGGATCCGCGGCAGTAGAGTGTTTTGGTGTTGTGGGAATGGCATCTGTCAACATGAAGGATGGTATTGTGTCCTTGTTGAAGAAAGATAGCATCCGTCATGGCGTAAGTGTTAGGGTGGAAAATAATAAACTCTACATCGAAATGCACATTATTGTGGCTTACGGTGTGAGTATTATGACAGTAGCGCAAAATTTAGTGGAAAATGTAAAATATAAAGTCGAAGAATTCACCGGCATGGATGTGGAAAAAATAACCGTGTGTGTCGAAGGTGTAAAGGTGGTAGACTAATATATTGGAGGGCTGAAAAGTGACTGCGAAAACAATTGATGCGTTGCAAGTTAAGAAGTGCTTCCTAGCAGGTGCTGCGACGATTCAGGCAAAGAAGGAATATATCAATGAACTGAATGTATTTCCTGTGCCAGACGGTGATACTGGAACCAATATGACCATGACAATTATGTCTGCGGCCAATGAAGTCTCCGCTCTTGAAGAGCCTACGATGGAAGAGTTGTGTAAAGCGATTTCCAGTGGATCTCTGAGAGGGGCAAGAGGAAATTCAGGTGTTATTTTATCCCAGTTACTTCGTGGATTTACAAGAGTGATTCGCGAAACAGATGAAATAGATGTAAAAACAATGGCTAAGGCCTTTGAAAAAGCTGTGGATTCTGCATACAAAGCAGTAATGAAACCAAAAGAAGGAACCATCCTTACCGTGGCAAAAGGTGGCGCGAAAAAGGCTGCTGAGATTGCCAACAAGTGTGAGGATTTGGTTGAGTTTTTTGGTGTTGTGATTCCTGAGATGCGAGAGGTATTGAATCAGACACCGGAGATGCTTCCGGTTTTGAAGGAAGCAGGTGTGGTGGATTCTGGTGGAGAAGGTTTGGTGACTATTCTGGAAGGCGCCTATGATGCCCTTTTAGGAAAGGAAATCGATTATGATTTGGTGACAGCAAGCGCTCCAACGGAAAGTCGTGTTAGCGCAGCGGGAAGTGACATCAGTACCGGAGATATCAAATTTGGATATTGTACCGAATTTATTATTATGTTAAATAAGAGCTTTGGGGCGAAGGATGAAACCGAGTTCAAGAAATATTTAGAGAGTATTGGTGATTCTATTGTTTGTGTAGCGGATGAAGATATTGTAAAAATTCATGTGCATACCAACGATCCTGGACTTGCGATTCAGAAAGGTCTTACTTATGGCGAACTGTCTCGTATGAAGATTGATAACATGAGAGAGGAGCACAATGAGCGTGTGATTCAGTCGGCGAAGGCAGAAGAAGCAAAAGTGGACGAAGGCCCACGTAAGGAAATTGGATTTATTAGCGTATCTGCGGGAGAAGGACTTAGTAATTTGTTCCGCGAGCTTGGAGTTGATGTGATTATCGAAGGTGGCCAGACCATGAATCCAAGTACCGAGGATATTTTGGAAGCAGTGGCGCAGGTCAATGCAGACAATATTTTCATCTTTCCAAATAACTCCAATATCGTATTGGCGGCAAATCAGGCAAGAGATTTGACAGAAGATAAGAACATCATTGTCATCCCAACCAAGAACATTCCGCAGGGAATTGCTGCTATGATCAATTACATTGATGGTAATAGCGCGGAAGACAATGAAGCTTCTATGACAGAGGCGATGCAGGAAGTGAAAGTAGGTCAAGTAACCTATGCAGTTCGTGATACATCCATTGATGGAAAGGAGATTCGTCAGGGAGACATCATGGGACTGAGTGATAAGACCATTGAGACAGTGGGAAGCGACATCAAGCAGACCACGGTGGATTTGATCCTACAAATGATTGATGATGAATCGAGTCTTGTTACGATTTACTATGGCGAAGAGAGTAGCGAAGAGCAGGCGGAGGAAGTTGCGGAGGCGATTCGTCAGCAGAATGATGACGTAGAAGTAGAGACAGAGTATGGTGGACAGCCAATCTATTATTATTTTGTATCAGTAGAATAAATATAATGTTGTGCGCGTGGTGAACGGAGAGACGTTTGGGCGCGCACAACTTGTTGTGTAAGTGGAGGAAAACGCAGTGGAGAAGCTTGTACTAATCGATGGAAACAGTATTGTAAACCGTGCCTTTTATGGTGTGCCGGACCTAACCAATAAGGACGGCCTTCATACCAATGCAGTGTATGGATTTTTGAATATTTTTCTTAAGGTAATCGAAGAAGAGACGCCGAGCCATCTTTTGGTGGCATTTGATGTAAAGGCGCCAACGTTCCGACATGAGATGTACGATGAGTACAAAGGGACGAGAAAACCGATGCCAGAGGAATTACGGGAGCAGATTCCGGTGCTGAAGGAAATTCTGACAGCTATGGGAATTGCCATTAAGGAGCAACCGGGGATCGAGGCAGACGATATCTTAGGAACTATGGCGAAAATGGGAGAGGCACAGGGATTTGATGTGTCGGTTGTGTCTGGAGACCGCGATTTGCTGCAGCTTGCCACAGATAAGATTAAAGTGCGAATTCCAAAAACAAAAGGTGGAAAGACGACGGTGGAGGATTATTATAGTCCACAAGTAATTGAAAAATATGGGGTTACTCCGTCGCAGATCATTGACTTGAAAGGTTTGATGGGAGATGCGTCGGATAACATTCCGGGAGTTCCGGGAGTGGGTGAAAAAACTGCAGTGAAAATCCTTACTATGTTTGGTACGGTGGAAAATGCCATTGAGAAGGTGGAGGAAATCAAGCCACC
>JAZNJZ010000004.1:0-2129 GCA_045578325.1 Eubacterium sp. | reverse complement strand
AAAAAAATAACTGAATATACTGAGTGTAATGAGTGTTTTCTAATGCACACAAAAAGACAATGGAATTAACGCATTTACAGATATTTAGCACACGTTGGCGGACATTAGCGGACATTGGCGGACAATGAGCTTGCCGGATGTTGTATCTTTGTTGCACAAAAGGAAAGCAACGTATTATCGGCCGTAAAACAACGTTTTCTTCTTCGCAAAACGATGCATTGTCATCTGTCATCCCCCGAGCGCTCTTTGACATTCTGAACACCCCAATCATCCGATTCCACCTCCTCCCCTTTTGTCTTTCTTAAGCTCCCCTCCTCACATGTCATCCTGAGGAACGGAGTGACAAAGGATCTGTAAACACAAACGTGGGTGTACACAGATTCTTCCTCCCAAGGCCGTCAGGATGACACCCACTATCAACTATCATTTATTACAAATCTCGGTTTTCCGTATATTTTCGCCCATAAAATGCTACGTTTAATTAAAAATCTGGAGTAAATTTGCAGTGATGAATTGTTTAGCCAAATGAATGGGCGGAATTTATAATAAAACCTTAAGATTATGTATAGAATCATTGTTTTGTTAGTCATATTGACATTAGGAGAAATAGAAAAAACATACGCTGATAATAGTCGCGTCATTGTTTTATCGGACATTGGAGGAAGTGACCCCGACGACCAACAATCGATGGTGCATCTACTGACTTTGCTCGACCGCATTGATTTGGAAGGTATTATTTACCAACATGCTTGGGTAAGTTTCAATAAAGGAAATGAAGTGACCGTTACCGAAAAGATTTTTGATGCTTACGAAAAGGTATGGCCCAATCTACAGATACATAGTCAAGGTTTTCCCGAAGCCAAAGCATTGCGCCAACTAACCAAACATGGACAAAAGGAAGCGGCCATGAAGGGTGTAGGCGAAGGAAAGGACTCACCCGGTTCCGAATGGATAATCCAAATGGTAGATAAGGACGACCCTCGTCCTGTATGGATAACCACATGGTCGGGTATCAATACATTGGCACAAGCGCTTTGGAAAGTTCGTAACACCCGTACACCAAACGAGGTTAAGAAATTCGTTCAAAAGATTCGTGTGTATGACATCTTGGGGCAGGATGATGCTGGTGCATGGATTGTCACTCAATTCCCCGAATTGATTTATATACGGAACAAAGCCGTCTATGGATGGGCACCCGATGACAATTGGACAGCCCAGAAAGTGCAAGCCATCGGTGAATTAGGGAAAGAATACCCTAAACGGATATGGGCAACAGAAGGCGACAGTCCCTCTTTCCTCTATGTAGTAAATAATGGCTTGAATCATCCCGAACATCCAGATTGGGGAGGTTGGGGTGGCCGTTTTGATTTAACTGCTCAAGTGGGTATCCGTTCTATGGATTGGGTAGTAAGAAGTGGTTTGGACGAAACCAAGTACGACCCTTATTATATGTTGGGCAGTTCAAAAGAAGGTGCTGATGCCATCAGATTATGGCAACAAGATATATTCAATGATTTCGAAGCCCGTATGCAATGGAGCCATACCAGCACTTATCAGTCTGCCAATCATCATCCCATAGCAAAAATCGGTAAAGACAGTTCTACATCGGTGGTATACAAAAACATCAAAGCAGGCAAAACACTGAAATTGGAAGCAGGAAAATCTGTAGATCCGGATGGGAACATCTTGTCTTATCAATGGTTCTACTATCCACAACCCGGGAATTACAAGGGCAAACTTCACTTTACAGACAATCAAAGCACATTGCTCCTCGACATTCCGCACGATGCACAGAATTGTACCCTTCACCTTATACTCCGTGTAACAGATAATGGAACTCCCGCATTAACCAGTTATCGTCGCATCGTTGTAAAAGTGAGATAACTTTTCGGATTTTGGAAAAAGATTTCAAAAACACTCATTACACTCAGTATATTCAGTTATTTTTTTGAAAGCAGGTACTCCATTATTTTCTTGCTTCAAAATTTTTCCGATAATCGCGTGGGGTGCAACCATTGTATTTCAAGAATGCACTATTAAAGCAACTGATGGAGTTAAAACCACACTCATAAGCAATCTGTACAATGGGGGTAGCTGTGGTCAACAACAATCGTTGGGCTTGTGTAACA
>JAZNJZ010000003.1:0-34658 GCA_045578325.1 Eubacterium sp. | reverse complement strand
TCCACTGTATTTTGACTATGATGACAGAACCTGGCTTATCGAATTTTGGAAAGGGCAGTACGGCATCAATACTGGTAGCGAGGTAGGGGTCTACTGTGCCGACACCATCGTTCCACCTAGTCAGCGAGGCCTGACGATCTTCCACGCCCCCGAAAAAGACGAGTACCTGGATATTTCCTGCTGCCTCCGAAAAAATGGCGTACCAGTGGCTTCTCTGTCCGCCAACCATTGGTGGCTCACCCTATTTTCCATGGGACGCTTTTCCCAGCCAAAGGAACTGTCACTGGAGATTTCCCTGCACTTCCCCAACTTTGAAATGCGGGATGCCTTCATCGAAGCCTTGTTGAACAACGGATATTGTATGAGCGAGCTGAACATTTGCCTTACCACCGTTTCCCTTCATTTTTATGTCGATAATCGGCCTCAGCCATGGTTTCTTATGGCATTTTATCGCTGGTATGTGCAGTTGAAGAATCGATTCTTTTGCTGGCTATACGCCCGGGTCACTTCGCCCTTTTACACCGACCGCGACAAACTGTTGTACCTGTATTACTTCTTCCCATTTGCCTTCCGTCGCATGCTACGACTCCGACGCTATGGCAAAGCAGAAAAATCTCATAGAAAACATTAGTGGGTAACCACACCTTATCAAAAGGAGAATTGCCATGAGCTATCACCGCCGCCTCGACAAATCCTTCGAGCACGTTCCCATCCTTCCTTGGGACGAAGACAGTCGCTACGTTCTTTTTAGCGATTGTCACCGGGGAAATGGTTCCCAAGGGGATAATTTTCTCAAAAACCGACATTTGTATCTTGCTGCGCTGGACTATTATTACCGTGGGGGCTTTACCTATATCGAGCTGGGCGACGGCGACGAGCTCTGGGAAAACCGCAACATGGATCAGATCAAGGAAATCCATAGCGATGTTTTTCGCCAGCTCTCACAGTTTTATCAGGAACGCCGACTGTATATGCTCTACGGAAACCATGATATGATAAAAAAATATCCGCGATTTTCCCAGAAAAAATGCGCCTCCTTTTACTGTATGGTGTCCGGCGACCAACAACCATTGTTTCCAAATATTACCTGCTATCCCGGTCTCATTCTGCAGAATCACCAGACCGGGAAGCGGTTGTATCTCACCCACGGCCACCAAGCATCCCTTCTTAACTCCACCTTGTGGCCGGTGAACTGCTTTCTCGTGCGGTACCTTTGGAAACCGCTGGAACAGCTGGGGGTACTAGATCCCACCAGCGCAGCCAAAAATCATAAAACAAAAAAGCGTACGGAGCAGCGACTTTCCACTTGGGCCAATCACTATCACCGTACACTCATTACCGGGCACACTCACCGACCGATGCTTTCCACCGAAGGCGCCTCCTATGCCAACACCGGAAGTTGCGTGCACCCGTATTGTATTACTTGTATTGAAATCCGCGGAGAACAACTCTCTCTGGTCAAATGGTATGTGGACGCCAGACCAAGCGGCTGTCTCTACGTGGAAAAGGAAAATATTTCCTAATCCAACTCCCAGTTTGTATGACTTCCCTTGCTGTCCTTGGTCACAAGAAGTTTCCGCGGAATCTGCTCTTTTAGCTCCGTCACATGGGAAACAACTCCCACCAGACGATTGCCGTCTGCCAACTCCAAGAGAACCCGCACTGCCATGTTGCGGACTTCCTCGCTGAGAGAGCCAAATCCTTCGTCGATAAACATGGTCTCCAACCGCGTACCGCCCACGCGGGACTGCACCACATCTGCCAGACCAAGGGCCATTGCCAAGGATGCCATAAACGTCTCTCCTCCGGACAACGTATGAGCATCTCTGCGTTTTCCCGTCAGCGGATTCAGCACATCCAGTTCCAGCCCCTGCTGCCCCAAGCCACCGGCTCCCAGCTCCCGACACACCAGCAAAAACTGATTGGCATTCATCTTCGATAACCGTTGATTGGCCGCGTGGAGAATCTGCTTAAAATATTGCCGCTGGATATACGTCTGAAAATACACTTTTCCTCGCGCCGCATCGTTTAACGACTTCATAACCTGGTATCTCTTCCGCAGCGATTCTCGCTCCTTCTTCTTCTCTTTCCAGCTTCGGAATGTAGTACGATTTGTCTCATACATAAGCTTCGTCTCGTCATACACTTGAGACGCTTCCTTCCACTCTGCTCGAAGATTTCGCTCCAGTTCCGCCAGTTCTTCCGATGCCACTGCAAACCGGTCATCCTTCTTTCGTTCTTTCTCTAGAAGGGTCCGTTTCTCCGCTTCGACCTTCTGACTTTCTTCCCATTTACCGCGCAGCCCATCGGCGTTCTGCTTCACCATCTCTAGCTTGGTAAGCATGTTCGCCTTCTTGGCATCCCACTCATTTGCCTCCGCGGTCAACTGCTGCAAGCCTTCTTTGGCTTCCGCCAACGAAGCATACACCAGTTGCGCCTGCCATGCGGCACATTTTTCTTCCGCCGCCTTCTTCTCACCCTTTACTTTTTCCCAATCCAGCTCCACTTTTTTCTGCTGCTCCGCATTGTGTGGAAGTTGCTCTGCCAGCTCCTTCAAGCGGTTTTTCCGCATCTCCTGAGCCTTGATCTGTGCCTGGCACGTCTCCAATCGACTTTCCAGATCCAGCCGTTGTTGTTTCAATGTCATTTCCAGTTGTTGCAACGAATCCTCTGCCGTCTTCACGGAAAAATCCGAAAGAAGCTCTCGCATTCCTTGCACCAGCACCGACTCCTGCACTTGATACTGCTGACGGGCGTCCGCTGCTGTGGCAACCGCCTGATCTCTGGCGCGTTCCGCCTCTTTCTCTTTCTTACGGGCCTTGTCCAAATCCGCATCCCGCACCGTTGCCTCCTCCGACAACGGACATGGCTGTGGATGTTCCAATGAACCGCACACCGGACATGGTGTTCCCGGTTGCAAGTCCTTTGCCAGCAACCCCGCCTGCGCCGCGATATAACGTCGATCCAATTCTTCCTTTTCCCTACGCGCCGCCTCATACGCCACCTCGGAAGCGATACAAGTTTCCTGCGCCGCCTTCAACTGGCGCTGCAAATTCATCAGCTTTGGAAACTCCTTCTTGCCATTGTCAAGTATCCCCTCACTCTTGGAAAGATTTTCCATTTTCTGACGTAGCTTCTGCTCTTCCAGCTTACAATCCTCTTCCCCAGAGGCCTGCTCTTCCAGCTTCCTTTGCTCTGCCTGCAGCGTCATGCCTTGCTCCTGGAGCAATGCCAGCTCCTTTTGCAAGCGTTTTTCCTGATCCGTCAGCTGCCACAATGAACGTTGGGCCACATCCCTCTTCTCATACTCCGGCAGCTGCTCCGAAAGCTGGAACATCTTCTGATCCAGCGTTTTCTTCTCCGCGTCGTAGGACTTGCAAAAAACATCGTACGCCTTCTGACTTTCTTCCATTTCTTCCTGACGCTTCGCCAGCTCCACCGCCAGCTCTTTGCCACGGGCAACCAGGTTTTCCAGCTCTCTCTGGCTATTCTGAAACTGCTCCACCTGAGTCAGACGGTGCTGCGCCTCATCTCGCAATTTCTCCTTCCTCTGCTGCATGGCCTTTTGCTCCGCCAGAAGTTCCTCATACAACTGCTCCAAAAGCTCCGGCTCCGTGTCCATTTTCTCCCGCGCCTCATTCCATTTTCCCCGCAATTCTTCATCTTCGGGAAGCTTCGTCCCCTCCAATATCGTCTGCATCTGGGTCATATTTTCCTTTTGATTGTTGAACTCTTTCTTGAAGCGCTCCCAGATCTCCAACTCGATCTGCTCATAAATCCGAGTTTCAAATATTTTCTGAAAAATCTCTTTTCGCTTTCCGGTCTTGTCCATGATAAGCTCTTGAAATTCTCCCTGAGCGATCATGGCAATCTTGCTAAATTGGTCGCTGGTAAGACCGATGATCTCCTCGATCTTTTCCCCAATCTCGCGCAACTTCGTAATCTCTTTGCCACTTGGCAACGTAAGACAAGCCGTGCCTCCCTGCTTGGTCTCGGTATACTCGCCGTCCTTATTTTTCCGCTTGGACTTTCTCATATACACGGGACTTCGGCGAATCTTGTACTGCTTTTCCCCCTCCTGGTCCTGATAGGAAAATGTAAACTCCACCCACGTGTCGGTGTCGTCTTCCGCATACTCGCTTCGCATCATATTGCTCTTTCGCTCTTTTCCGCTAAGCTCCCCATATAGCGCAAACATAATGCCATCGAAAATGGTGGACTTCCCGCTTCCCGTATCTCCCGCAATGAGAAACAGTCCCTGTCGCTGCTCCTGAAAGGAAATTTCCTCCACGCCACCATAGGAACCAAAGGCAGACAATGTCAAATGAATCGGTCTCATCGGTCATCGCCTCCCTTCTCCAATACGTTCTGCAAAATCTCTTGAAATACTTCGCTTTCTTCTTCCGTCAGCTCCCGCCCCTGGGTTTCCACAAAAAACTTGGCGAACATTTCTCCCGGATCCAATTCGTCATAATCCACCGTCTCCTGGCTCTCGCGTAAAATATGACGGCTCCGGGCGTTGTCTATATTGAGTTCCAAAATCCCAGAATAATAAGGCTCCAGCAACGACTTTACGTTGCCCGGAACCTCTTCCTCGGTAAAGGTAATGCTCACATAATCCTCACCATATTTTGGGGACTGCTCCATCAGATCCATTAAGCCGCCACGCAACTTTCTCACCTGACGTTGGAGTTTGAAAGGGATGGGACGAATCACTGGCTCCTCTCCCTTCATCCCCAGTTCCACCACCGTTATCGCCTTTTCCTGTCCCGCCTCACTGACGGAATACGGAAATGGCGTGCCACAGTACCGCACATTTTTACCACCGATGTTTTGACCTCCGTGGATATGGCCCAACGCCACGTAATCAAAGTCCGCCACTGCGCGAATATCCACCGCGTCCAAGCCACCTACATTGGCGCGCACCTGCTCCGAATCACAACGCTCCGGCTCTTTCCCCTCATTGATATAAAACTGGTGGGACAGCAGTACATTGCGCAGCTTCTTATCTATCTTTTCCCGCTCCAGTAGGGCACGGATAATGCATTCTTCACCCTGTGCTGCCTCCTCCGGCATATAATGGCGCACCATGCCCGGGCGCAAAAATGGGAGGAGATACACATTTACCACTCCATGCTCATCTTGTAGCTGCACCTTCTGCAAGCCCTCTTCCTGACTCTGGGGCGGCAACACAGAAATGTGAATGTCATGAGCCCGCAGAAAAGAATTGGCGTAATTCAGTCGCTCTGGCGAATCGTGATTGCCCGCGATCACCAGCACTGGCAGCGTAAATGGCAGCTTTGTAACCGCCACCAAAAATTCATCAAATAATGTCATAGCCTCCCCGGAAGGAACGCTACGGTCATAAATATCCCCGCAAAGCAACAAGGCGTCTGGCTTTTCCGCCTCCGCCTGTGCAATGATCTGATTCAGTATGTCACGTTGTTCTTCCAGCAAGGAATAACCATGTAACTGTTTTCCGAGATGTAAGTCGGATATGTGGAATAGTTTCATGGGGTCACCTCTCGTTCTATATCTCTCTAAATCCCAAATCCTCCATATCAAAGGAAAGCGTATCCAACAACAATAATCGCCAGCCCGCATAGGCCATGCCCCAACGATTCTTGGCAAAATCCACCCAGTCAATAGAACCATCATCTGGATTGGCAATCAGCGTCGTCCACGCCGGATCACTTTCTCCATTTGCCTCGGACACTTCCATCTCACTTTTCAGAACGGCATCGTAACTTCCTACATATGCCGAATTTTCAAGGGCTGCCCGGCTAAAATTCGTCTCGCTGATTACCATCTTTGTTTTGTTGGTAATGTGAACATTGTCGCCAGACATATAGTCAAATTTGCTCTCAAATACAAAGGCTTTATTAATGGCATCATACGCAATAGCAACGGTATAATTGTCCCCATATTTCCCATGAATTCCTTTGTTGCCGGCGTCACCAATCATTCCTTTTGCCATGATATAAGACTTTAATTTGGCGTAATTATTCTTTACTTTTTTGGTGATAGAAGCCGCCGCTGGCGTCTCCCCAGATTTTTTGACGGCTTCTACCCGAATATTACAATGATATTTCTTCTTCGCTACCTTGGCAGTAATCTTCGCTCTCCCTGCCGCAACGGCGGTTACTTTTCCTTTTTTATTTACCTTGGCAACTTTTTTATCCGAGGTTGTCCATTTTACCTTTTTCTTGTTGTTTTTCAGCTTCAAGGTGATGCTCTTTCCCACCTGCAATGTCACTGATTTTTTATTTAACTTTGGTTTCTTTTTTGCCGCCTCGGTTTGGCATTCTGGCATCGTCATGGAACCCGCCATCGCGCCGATTAATACCAGGCTGCAAATTCTCTTTGTCCCTTTCATAGTATCCTCCATTTTGAAATAATTGCACTTGATATTATTTTAAAACTCTGGGGCGGTGTTGTCAAATTTTTTGCCCGAAAGGTGGCATCTTGTGGACAATAGGGAAAAAGGCTATTTCCTATGTTGAGGTCGCGGATATTGGTTTTGGAAAAGAAGAGAGCAGAACCTGATTGGCCCTGCCCTCCTTGCAACTATAGTGAATCATACACTAGTTTTTATGTGAGCTTACTTAATACGACTTCTTTTTCTTCTTTAAATCCATTGCCGTTCGATATGTATATGTAAAATACACATCCTCATTTCTTGAAACATTATTATACACAATTGATAACCCAGAAGTAGAAAGCGTTAAGGTTGTATATTTGTTAATTCTTATTGTCCCTAATCCCGTCTTTTTCTTCCTATTCCTTATATTTATTGTATCCGTTTCAATTCCAGCTCGGATTGATGAATATTTTGTATAAATAGGTATATAACCTTCTGTTATAACTGTAATCGATCCATCCTTGTTCAATTTACATCTAACATCAATTGAATACTCCCCCTTATCAAAATCTCGGTACCACCAATGTGATGACCCATAATCATCAGATGTTTGCGTCACTCTCATTTGCCCACCTGTTGTAACCCATCTCCCGCACAAAGCCACCCACGCTTTCTTCCGATTTAACAGCTTCAACAATTTTGATACTTTTGTCCCTTTGTAAGAAAAAGACTTTGGTAATTTCCTTAATATCTTTAATGCATTATTTAAATTGCCCGCATTCAATGCCTCTTGTGCATCAAGTAATTTATTTTTTTTGCTGCTCAAACGATTATATTCTTCATCCTTTTTTTGCAAAATTGAATAATTTGTTATTCTCTCTTTTGAATCCTCAGAAAGAAGATTATATGCATCTTTTGCTAAATCAATCTTCTCCTCTACATCATCAGACAATTTTACTGTTCCAATATTATCGATCAACTGAATCGTGTTATTTATTGTCAATTCTACATATGTATTTTCATATTCAGCCATTTTCTCATAGTTATTCACCTTGGTCTTCTGTTCTTCTGTCAACGCATTATACAGATTTGAAATCTTAATAATCTTAATTTTACTATCAAGAGTAACCTCCCCAAAAGAAGCAATTTCATCTACCACATTCTTTACCTCTTCATCCTCAATCATCTTTATTTCTTCTTCCAATTTTCCTATATACTTCGTAAGGTCATCTTTTCCAGTTATTCGAATTTGTTCTTTCCATTTCAAGGAATGTAATTCATTTTTGATCTTCTTACACTCCTCTATATGTTTCATTATGTCATCCTTTTCTTTTCCTGAATAATCATAATTTACTATATTACTAATCTTTTTGTCCATTCCAGTCACTTCATTTTTTTCGCTCGCCGTAAGGTGAAAAACGTTGTATAACATTATTCCACCAAAACACAGTAGCATCACAATGCATGTAACTATTATTATAGCTTTTTTCTTTTTGGGATCTATTGGCTTTTTCTCTTTATTTCTTTTTAACTTATACCCACAATGAGGACAAACTTTTACAGTATTACTGATTTCTTTACCACATTCATTGCAATTTATAATAGCCATAGTACTCCTCCTCTTCTGCTTTTATATTATTTTATTACCTTATAAATTACATCCAAGCCATTATTAGGATGATAACTCCAACTCACCTTTATATTATCATAGATTTCCTCCATCTTACCCATCAAAGAGTTCGTCTGACACATTTCATCATACAGTGAATCAGGAAAATCCAAAGATGAATTAATTATCCCTACTCACTATACACTATTCAGAGTTTCACCGTAGTCATCCCCTACACAAGAAACGAGCCCCCCATCATCCCACCACAAGTCAATACAAGTACTAGACTTCTAAATTATTTTCTTTCTCATAATACCGCATCCCCGCCCTCGCGTTTTTCAATTTTTCCCTTCTTCCCCAATAATCGTATATCACCATCCCACCGTCCAATACAATTCCCTTGCAATGCATTAAGCATGTGTTATGATAAGTTTTCAAACTCTCTCAACGGTAAATAATATTGATGTATGGTATATACTCCTTAGCACTCACTCAAAAAACAAGAGGACGTCTCTATCATCCAGATATGACGCCCTCTTGTTTCATTATAATCGTATTCTCTTTATCTTGCTAAATTCGCTATACTGCTTCTTTCCTTTTATCTTACGGTAAGTCCGCACCTTGCAGTACAATGTTTTCCCTCTCTTTGTATACGCCAACTTGAACAGTTTTTTATTCTTCTTGATAGAAGATTTTTTCAACTTAATACGTACAAATTTCCCTTTCTTCTTCTGACGAATGTAAATTTGCACATGAGTACCCTTGTATTTTATAATTCTTACTTTCACGCACTTAGCACCAATGCTAGTCCGCCCTTTAGACAGTCGGATGACAGGTTTTTTCGATTTCTTTTCAACAGCCTTTTTCCCATCTTGTGAAACTGGTGTCAAAGTACTTTCCGGAGATGCAAATACTCCCGAGAACTCTGGCGATATTGGTGGTGCTGGCGTAGTCACCTGTGGTACAGCACTTGGCTCTTCTGAATATGTTGGTGGTGTAGTCACCTGCGGTACAGCACTTGGCTCTTCTGAATATGTTGGTGGTGTAGTTACCTGCGGTACTACACTTGGCGCTTCCGAATATGCTGGTGGTGCCGTAGGGGCTGCAGTGGGAATCACTGTCTCCCCTTCATAATCCTCTCGCAAAAAACGCAAGGAATAGATGTAATAATCTTCTTCCGAATTCACTTCATTAGCCAACGAAATCGATACATACTTCATTTTGCTCATCTTGTCTTGCCTAGAGGCGCAATCATAGCGTGCTATCTCAATTCCGCGCTCCCCCGCTGGCATTCCCACCTCATCACGCTCCACATAGGAACCATTATAAAACACAAAATCGTCATTGATTGTATCGTTCCACCATTGAGCAAAATATTGAAAGCCACTTTCAAAAGTTGAAAGTCGAATTATTGTAGGTACGTTTGCTACGATCTCGATGCGATTATAATCGGACAAATCCGTCACTTCTGGCAACTCAAAAAACAAATATTGACTAGACTTCCCCGGCTCAAAATCAATCTTCATACAAGGACGCCCTTCAGGGTCTGTTGTATATTCCATAAGATTTTCTTTTTCGCCGAAGAATCGTAGATCAGACAACATATCCGCCGTTATTTCATAAGTTGGAGTTGTTGGTTTTACGACTGTTGATGTTTCGGAATACCAACTCGTATCCGCGGTACCATCCCAAACATCCGGCGTTCCCACAGGTTCCGCACTTTCTCCCTTAACCTCCATCGAGCGCATCCCCGCAAACATTGGCACCAGCAGACTTAGTACCAACACCCACGCAATCCTTCTTTTCACTTCTTTCATATCCTTCCTCCATTCTATCCTTCCCGCTCTGCCTCATCAATCAGATCCGACAACGAGTACATATCATTTTCACAAAATCCAGAGAGCAGCAAATAATCCAACTCATACTCTGGACTAACCGGCGCCATCTGGCAAGCCAAAAGCGTTGTATTGGCAAGCGTTTCAAAGTAGGCCATGGCTTCCTGACGATCATATTGTTCCAGATTCTCTCCGATAGAAACCAAATATCTACGTTGCGCCACATAGTGTAAAAGAGGTAACAAGTCTTCCCTGCCAATCAGCTGACATCGTTGTTTCTGGTGACGTAGCCGATATGCCAACTCCTTTTTCGCTTCCGCTACTGTGTGGATATTTTCTTTTCCATAATCATTTTGCAACCGTTCCCGAATCCATGACGGGCACTCATCATTTTCTGCCATCTCCTGTAGCGTCGCCCATATCTGCTGCAACCGAAGCAACCGCTCCTTCTGTTCTGCCACCGTAAGTAGCTGAGACAATTGCTTGTCCGTCATAAACTGGATACTTCGTGGCATACGGTAACTTTCCTTTTCCCGATATCGTTTCTTGCTATTTCCTTCTGGAACCATAGCCGCCGCATATAGCTCGCCGATAAAGTCCGAATTTTTGTCTTCGCCAAAAGCTATCCCTGTAAACCATCGAATGCTCTCAGCCGTTTCCTCGGTGATACTTGGATTCTTATGCCGCAATTCTTGTTTCACATACTCCCGTACAAGATTTTCTTCTATCTCTCCCAAAGTGCCCCGCGCCTTTGTCCATGCTCCATACCCCGTTTCCTGTAACAACCCTTGTAGACAGACAAATGCCTCCTGACGGATCACTCTTTGTATCTCTTCTTTCAAATGAACGAACGCATTCAGCGCGGTCTTACGATATCCCTTAAACATTCCCGCATTTTCGCACATCCATAGAGTAAAATCCTCGGTGGAATCGTGACGATGCTTCTCATACATTCGTCGCAGCTGCTCCGTGTGGGTGTTTTGTTCCAGCACCACATCCCGGTTCATCTCCCGTTCCACGAGTTCGATTATTTTGTCACATACATCAATCGCTAGTTTATTCTCCAAGCCATACAAATAGATGATTTCCCGATGATCGTTGATCTGTATCTCCGGTACCAACATGCCTTTCACAAGATACTCCTGCGCCTCACCAGGGGACAGACGTAACGCAAATGCCAGTCGAAAAAACGTGTCCCGATTTGGTTTTGTAATCCCGCCAAGGCCAAACCATTTCCGAATGGTGTGGGCATCTGCCACTTTTTCCCCGCGGATTTTCTGATTTAAATTGCGACAAGCCTGCTTACGAATTTTCGTCTGTTCTTTCTCATCACAATCCACAAAGTCAATAGCCGCCGGCATTTCGCCCCATTTCATCACCAAATATCGATCAAATCCATAAAAATGTCTTGGCTCTCGCAACATCTGAAACCGATTTTGAATGGCCCAAGAATCACTCTCATTCCATTTTCTCTCTTCACGTTTCTTCCACTGATTATCCATATTGTCACCCTTTTTTCTAATTCAAATACTGGTCCAGCGACCCCGCCGAATCATCCTTTTTCTTTTTGTCTTTTCGCGATGTGTCGGTATTCTTCGAGGAACTTGTTCCTGCTTCTGTGGTTGCTCCCCTTGTGTCTGGCAACGCCTGTGACTCTACCACCTTAGGAGCTCCCTCGCTGACATACAGCAAGATATGAGTTCCCTCTTCCTTTTGTTTTCCCGCCTTGATGGACTGCCGCACTACAGTATTCTTATCCTTTTTGCTTTCTACCCAGACGCGCTCACAAGTAAATCTGGATTGTTTCAATACCTTTTTCCCACGCTTGTATGTCAATCCCACTACATCTGGGACGTCGTTCTTCACTACGGTCTCTCCAACCTCTTCCTCCGTTTTTTCAACGGATACGGACATCGTAGGTACTGGTGTTTCCGTTTTTGTTGTAGCAGTTTCCTCCACTCGTGTCTCCAACCTTTCTGTGGCTTTTTCTTTCTGCTCTGGTTCCTTCACACCGCCACGCCCCAGCCAGATGCCGACACCTAATACTGCAATCATTACTAACAGAATCCCTAGGATTCCACCAACCCACTTCCACTTTCTTACCTTCCATTGATTGGACGAATCCAACACATTTCCCAACTCCCTTTGAATCAACGTGCGAGATATGCGAGACTTGGCAGGTAACTGACTTTTTTCTTGTCCCGCTACATCCATTTCTCTGGCAGCCACCGGCACATGAACCATATGCGTAAGTGGTTTCTCTGGATACAACTTTTCATACAACTCACCGATATCCTGCCAACGTTTCTCTGGCATCACTGCCATACCACGATCAATGGCTGCTTTCTGCTCCTCATTAAGTGCCACATCTTCGCGCTCTTGCAACGGCATTATCGAATCCTGCAACATGCGCTCCACAGACTCCTCTGGCACCTCGCCTGTCAGCATATAATACATTGTAGCACAAAGACTATAGATGTCTGTCCATGGTCCTTGCTTTCCCTTTGCTCGGTACTGCTCCTGTGGCGAAAAGCCTCTCTTAATGGAAATCGTAATGGTCTCCAGCATCGTATCTGTGGTCCGCGCCGTGCCAAAATCAATGAGCCGCAGCTCTCCTTCCCTTGTCATCATCAAGTTATCTGCACTGATATCCCGATGAATCAGCTTCGCATCGTGCACTTGTTTCAGAGAATGTAGCACCGGTTCCATCATGCGCAACACATCTTCGCCATTCATTTTTCCACGACTACGAATGTACTGCTTTATGCTAATTCCATCGATGTTTTCCATAACGATATACGCCGTTTCATTTTCCTGAAAAAAATCTCGCACCGACACGATACCCCGTAGGTTTAAGAACTGAGACAACATTCTTGCCTCACGCAAAAAAGAGCGAAGACCATTTTCAAATTCGTTCTTCGCCTCCCCTTCATGGATGCGTACGGCCGTATGCCCATAATTCAAGGCATCGCGACCAACTAGTCCCTCTGGATAATATTCCTTTACCGCCACTGGTATCGCCAGTATCACATCCCACGCAATGTACGTAATTCCAAAGCCACCCTCTCCCAGCACTTTTCCCAGAAAATACCGTCCCGCGAGACACGTCCCTGGTGTAAGCACCGACGCTCCCGGCTGATAGGACTCTTGATCATAGTGACAGGACGGGCAAATATGTGCATCCCCAAGCAATTCCATACAGCAGACACACCGTTCTTTCCCTGCTATCTTCATTGGCAACTCTCCCGCGCATATATGTAATTTAATTATACAAAATATTTTTCTAAAAGCAAATGCTTTTTAGAGGGATACACTCTACCAACACAAAAGAAGCGGCCCGCAGACCGCTTCTTTCGAAAGATATCAAATATTTTCTCATATATTGGCACTTTGTATCCACTATACTGAACCTTGTCCCCTCTTTATTTGCACCTTAAGAGTAATAATGGCAAAGTGCAGACGGGGTCACGAAAAATCCATATCACTAATACGATCAAAACAGATACCCGTGATTTTCCCATCGTCATCGCATACATAGTCTAACATGTATGCCGGCTCCTCCAGCACATACGAAAGCTCTTCTACGTCCGTATATTTGCACGCCCGTCCTTCGATCTGCACCGTGAGCCCAAGTTTTTTTGCTCGTTCAAGTTCATCTTGAAGCCACGACTTTTCTTTCATCCAATCCCTCCTGCAATTTTTGAAAAAGGAAGTGTCCCCGTGATGTAAAAGCACAATCCCTTTTGTATGGAAAAAGATACTCGTTTCAACTGCTGCTTATCTACGTAACAAATTTTGTTTTTGGTTTATTGAGCGACAAATGTCTCATGAAAAAAATATTAGACTGTTATCAGAAAAGATTTCAGAATGAATCTTCTGCTTCAAAATGACTTCATTCCCCCTTTCTTGAATATCCTTTTCCTTATCTATATTATAAATCTTCACCATGCCAAAAGCCAAGCATTGTATATACGAAAAACCTGCTGTTTATACCAAAAATTTGTCGTTTAATCGAAAAAAATAAAACCCAGATTTTGTTTTTAGTTTTTTCGCTGAAAATATTGACTTTAGGCGGGTAATAACTTATACTTTTATACACCATCAATCATTCGAAAGGAAGTGAGCGTATGAAAATTGAACGCATTAGTGACAATCAGATCCGTTGCACACTTAGCAAACGCGATCTCAAAGAACGTCATTTAAAAATCAGCGAGTTGGCATATGGCTCAGACAAAGCCAAAGAACTTTTTCGAGACATGATGGAGCAGGCAAGCATCGACTTTGGATTTGAGGCAGACGATATCCCGCTTATGATCGAGGCAATCCCTACCTCAAAGGAATCTGTTATCCTTGTTATTACCAAAGTAGATGATCCAGAAGAATTTGAAGAGAAGTTTTCTCGCTTCGGAAATTTATCACATAGATTTGATGACGCCGAGGATGATACTGAGGATTTTTATGATGAAGACGTTGACGACTACGACGAGCAGGAAGAGGATTATGAGGATGATTTGATCAACTGTTTTGAGCAGCTCAACGAGATTATCGAAAGTTCCTCCGATGCCAACCATGCCAACGGTGAGTTCGTCCCATTGCATGAGATATTGAAAAAAGGAAAAGACAAACGTAAGTCTGATTCTGCTGACAAATCAGCGAAAAAGCCGTTGTCAAAGGACTTATCCCGTCTTTATTCCTTCTCTTCTTTGAATCTGATTATCGATGCCTCAAAGGCAGTTCAGCACGTCTATTCTGATAAAAATAGTGTGTGGAAAGATGAAGTTAAAGATCAATATTATTTGATTGTAACGAATTCTAATCCAACTACTTTTGATAAGGCATGCGCCATCATTTCAGAATTCGGAAAGAGAGAAACCATTACCTATGCAACGATGGATTTCTTCAATGAGCATTACAAGCTGATTCTCAAAGATGATGCGATAACTAAGCTAGCGCAGCTTTAATCCATTTTTCTTTGACACGAACAATTGAGATTGCAAATCAAAATGACCATATACTTGTTTGCATGGACTACAACGGTCCTTACAATCAAATATATGGTCGTTTTTCCGTGTCATATGGTAAACACATTATTTCTCTTAGGCATTTGCCTTATTTGCCAAATATTCATTTATATTTGATACCAGCTCTTCACAGTCCAAACCATGAACCATAGCTGCCTCCTCCAAGCTCTCAGCCTGAGATGCTGGGCAACCTACGCAATGCATGCCAGATGCCATAAGAATGGCTGCAACTGTCTGATCTTGTTTCAAAATCTCGCCGATAAGCATGTCCTTCGTAACTTCCATCGTTTATCTTCCTCCTTTCACAAGCGATACCAATTCAATTATATCACTGACGGTACAAATGTCAATCCACATTTCACGCATATACGATAGTATGTGCAAATTTTTCATTGTTATACTTGTTTTTTTTAAGAATATGTATTAAAATAGGAGTAGCTATTTTATAAAGGAGGATGAAATCATGGCATACAAAATTACAGATGCTTGCATTAGTTGTGGTTCTTGTGCAGCTGATTGTCCAGCTGGAGCTATCGCTGAGGGCGACGCTCATTTCGAGATCGATGCTGATACATGTATGGATTGTGGCGCTTGCGCAGCTACTTGTCCTACAGGTGCTATCGAGAACTAAGAAGCAAATTTTTAGTAACATAAAACAGACAGGAAATTTTCGTTTCCTGTCTGTTTTTTATATCTTTATAACTTCTTTTTTCGAAATTACAGTCTCTTCATAAGTTCTTCACGCTGTGCCTCAAATCCAGGCTTACCAAGCAACGCGAACATATTCTTTTTGTAGCTCTCTACACCTGGCTGATCAAATGGATTCACGCCAAGCACATATCCGCTAACACCACATGCAAACTCAAAGAAGTAGAACAACTCACCCAAGTAGAACTCATTCTGCTCTGGTACACGAATCACAAGGTTCGGTACATTTCCATCGGTATGCGCAAGCTGTGTTCCCTTCATGGCACTCTTGTTGACAAAATCAAGTGTTTTTCCAGCAAGATAATTCAATCCATCCAGATCCACTGGCTCTTCTTTCAATGTGATATCCAACGCAGGAGTCTCAAGTTCCATTACGGTCTCAAACATAATTCTAGCTCCATCCTGGATAAACTGACCCATAGAATGAAGATCGGTAGTGAGATCTACGCTAGCTGGGAAAATACCCTTCTGGTCTTTTCCTTCACTTTCCCCGTACAGCTGCTTCCACCACTCACTTACATAATGGAAAAATGGTTCGTAGTTCGCAAGAACCTCCACCGATTTTCCTTTGCGAAGCAAGATGTTACGGATTGCCGCGTACATCACTGCATCATTTTCTAATGTCGGTGTCTCCAAGCAACGTTTTCTCATGCTCTGAGCACCCTCCATCAATTTATCAAGATCCGCACCACTTACTGCGATTGGCAAAAGTCCCACCGCTGTCAGCACCGAGAATCTTCCTCCTACATCGTCTGGCACAACAAAGCTCTCGTATCCTTCCTCTGTGGCAAGATTCTTCAATGCACCTCTCTCTTTATCAGTGGTTGCATAAATTCTCTTTGCTGCTCCTTCTTTTCCGTATTTATTCTCCAACATCTCCTTGAATACACGGAACGCAATAGCAGGCTCTGTTGTCGTACCAGATTTACTAATGATATTTACGGAGAAATCGCGATCTCCAATGGTCTCGATCAACTGTGCCAAATAGGTACCGCTGATGCTATTTCCTGCATAATAAATCTCCGGTGTCTTGCGCACGGACTTATCCACTGAATTGTAGAAACCATGACGCAAAAACTCAATGGCTGCTCTCGCACCAAGATAAGAACCACCGATTCCGATTACAATCAGCACCTCCGAATCCGACTGAATCTTCTCCGCTGCCTTCTTTATTCTTGCAAATTCTTCCTTGTCATAATCCACTGGAAGATCAATCCAGCCAAGAAAGTCATTTCCTGCACCCTGTTTGCTTACCAATGTGTCCTTTGCTGCAGACACAATGCTTTCCATCGATGTAACTTCCGCTTCACCGATAAATTTCTTTGCCAGTGAATAGTCAAATGTAACATGTTTACTCATATTCATACTCATTCCTTTCACCAAAATTTGTTCGTAATATCTGTAATTATTATAGCAAATCGGAGCACAAATGACAAGGCAAGATGCTAGGCCATATACTCTTTCAAAACCTCTTCAATAACGGATTCTTCTTCCTTTGAAAAGCATATATTTATGGCCGGTCCACCCGTTTTCTGCTCCTGCTGTGCTGCGACGTTTAGGAGCTCGTCCAACTGCGCTCTCTCCTCATCAAAATATTCCCGATGATACTTCGCCATTTCTTCGCTGCGGAACACCTGATTTTCCAATCTCGGCTTGTAAATATTTTCCAAGTAATCTCGAATCTCCACCATAAGACACTTCTTCTTGAACCGAAGATTCAAAATCATGTCTTCCAAAAGCACTACGCCACATACTGCAATACCAACCAATAAAAATTCCATCACCGTTTTGCGGTCGTACTGCATAACTGTTATGTACAGATTGGAAAGAAGGCTTAGTAACAACGTAACACCAAATGTCACATCCCCAAAAACCTCCCATGTGCTCAAATGAATCCCGATAATCCGATATGCATTTAAGTACTTGTCCACAAAAATCTCTACATTCTCCACACCCATTTTCAATTGATAGCAAGTTTCAAATTTGCTCAGCAACATCTTCACCAAACGATGCTCTGACTTTCCCATCTTTCCTGCTTCTCTGATGAGACTTGCATACATACAACTCACCAAAAACTTAATCAGCAGGCAAAATGCACCAAGTCCCAAAATGCTATACAACAATACGCTCATAGATTTCCCACTCTTCCTTTCTGTATATAAATTTGAATGTCTGCCCTGTCAGTATATCAGACATTCAAATTCCATGTACAGACCGTAGGGATATAATATCGCATTTTCGTCCGACAAATAATGACGACATCTTGCAATTTTTTACACAAACTCTCTATTTTTGTGCCACTTCGTCAATGATATCCGCCACTCTCATCACCGCATTGTGCTGCTCACTTGCTTCCATCGTCTTCACAAATGTGGCACGATTGTCATACACATTTGACACCGCTGCCAGAAGTTTTTCACTGGTCAGCTCCTCTTCCTTGATCACATAACTAAAGCCCTGTTTCTCAAAGGATGCCGCATTAAGAATCTGGTCTCCACGACTTGCTTCCAAAGACAGTGGAATCAAAATATTTGGCTTATGCAATGCCAAAAGCTCACAGATTGCATTGGCTCCCGCTCTGGAAATCACAAGATCTGCCGCATCCAGAAGATCGCACAATTCTTTCTGTATATATTCAAACTGTACATAACCCTTTGTATCTTTCAAAGATTCATCTATCTTGTCTTTTCCACACAAGTGAATCACCTGATATTTCTCCAATAACTGTGGAAGAATCTCACGAACTGCTTCATTGACACGAACCGATCCCAAACTTCCACCGATAACAAGAACCACTGGCTTATCCGCTGTAAATCCACAAAAATCCAAACCTTTCAAGCGATTTCCCGAGAAAAGTTCTTTACGAATCGGGGAACCAGTCAAATGCGCCTTATTCTCCGGAAGATGTGTCAACGTCTCAGGGAAGTTGGCACAAATCGCGGTGGCAGACGGAATACAGATTTTATTGGCAAGACCAGGTGAAATGTCGGACTCATGAAGCACACAAGGCACTTTTTTGCTCTTTGCCGCCAACACCACTGGAACTGTTACAAATCCACCCTTGGAAAAAATAACATCCGGCTTTATCTTCTTAATAATCTTGGCCGCATCCGCATATCCTTTCAACACTCGCACAGGATCCGTAAAGTTCTTTAAGTCAAAGTAACGGCGTAATTTACCCGATGATATTCCATAGTACGGAATGTCAAAATCCGCCATCAACTTTGTCTCAATGCCATCCTTGGATCCGATATAATGAATCTCGTAACCTCTTTTTTGCAACTCTGGAATCAATGCAATATTTGGTGTTACGTGTCCCGCTGTTCCCCCACCGGTAAGAATAATTCGTTTCACTGGTTCCCCTCCCGTTTACATATTCTTTTTGATTTCTTCTGCTACTGCTGCCAGATCTGGTGTCTCACCCGGCTCCCACATAATATTTACGTCATCGCCCTTATATCTTGGAATCACATGCACATGGAGGTGGAACACAGTCTGACCTGCTGCCTCTCCATTGTTCTGCAAAATATTGACACCGTCACACTCATATGTCTTCTTCAACGCAGTAGCAATCTTCGCTGCCACTGGAAATACTTTTGCTGCATCTTCCTCTTCCAACTCAAAAATATTTGCTGCGTGTTTCTTCGGAAGAATAATCACATGACCTCTCGCTGCTGGATTCACATCCAGGATTGCCTTAAAATCATCGTCCTCATATACTGTAGCAGAAGGAATTTCCCCTGCGATAATCTTACAAAAAATACAATTTTCTGCCATTTTTTCTACCTCTCTTTTTAAATATGATTAAAATCGGAATACCGTATCAAAGTTTCGAAGCACCTTAAAATTACCCTGAGCCGAAAGATCTCCTGACATAAACGCATTCTGGAATGGTTTCTTTCCAGATAATATCTCCATAAACACATCACTCTTTGTCTTGGCTGTAACATCCGGATTGTTCACGCTACCAAAATAGCAATTTAGCTTATCATTATCAATATCAATCACCAAACTGCGATTCTCGTCTATAATATCAATCTGGAACACTGCCTTCATATCGTCCATTGGCACAAAATGGTCTTTCAGATTTACAATGTACTTTTCTTCCGGTTCTTCTTCCCCAAGCATACCTTTAAACAAGTTTGCAAGCTCTTCGATGTCCTCTTTCTGCTTCTTCACATAGTTATCGTTAGATACATAAACAGACAACTGCTCGCTTTCCTGTGGTGTCAAAGAAAGTCGGCTGCTTCTGAGAACCGTCTTTTTCACTCGTGAGCTACTATTCGGGAACGCCACCATTTTCTTGGAAATCGCGCGATAAAAATTCTCTGCACATTTTTCAATCATTAGATTGTAGTCCGTATTGGTCTCAAACTCTACATGGTTATCTACGTATGCACAAATTCCTTCACAAGGTACGCCACCCAGCATTTCCCACGCACGTACCAACGTATGCTGCGCTTCCCTCTCACCATAGGTTGTCGCCATCACCACTGGAAGCATGTATATATTCTGCATATTTTCTCGATCACCATAAAGCCAGCAAGCATCCAAAAACTGCTGGAGATAACCGCCGATTCCAAACCACTCCACAGAAGCTGCCAAGATTACTCCGTCTGCCTCTTTCAACGTTTTGGGAAGCACGGAAATCCCACTCTTATCCTCATACAAATTATATCTCTCCACGGTAACTCGTAGCTCATCTAACACTTGGGCAATCTTCTCAATCGTAAATAGGGTAGGATCATCGATTAGTCCACGACCTCCATAATATATATTTACTCTCATGATACCACCTGTCCCTTTCTATGAAAAATCATATATTTCACCACGCACATGAAAATGCAAATAACAATTCCTCCAAGGAATCCGCCCACATGAGCAGCATTATCAATACCTGGATCTTGCATACCACTATAAAGACTCAAGCCAATATAAAGCAAAAATCGAGGAATCTCACTGGTGAATTTTTTTCTTCTATTTACGATAAGCAGTACCAAAAGCGCTCCCATCAAGCCATAAATCGCTCCAGAAGCCCCACAAGAAATCGTTTCCTGCCAGCTCTCCATACGATATGAATGCATCATGGACACACCACCGGCAAGCACACCAGCCCCCATATACAATATGGTAAACCATGCTCTTCCGATATGATTTTCCAGCGCATATCCAAGCACCAGCAAGGATAACATATTATTAGCCAAATGCTCCAATCCAAAATGCAAAAAGAAATGTGTCACAATTCGATAATATTCATGATCTTCCCAAAAAGAGGGTCCATACAGTGCTCCCCTTTGCAACATATACTCTGCATCAAAAATAGAACCACCCAACTCCGTCAGCAAATAGGATACCACATTTGCAACAACAAGTATTATCGCTATCAGAGGCAGTTTTTGTTGCACGGAATTTTCGTTTAAATCCACGATTATCTACCACCTTGCCTGCTTTCGCAAAATATGATATATTGTACCATAAATAAACGGATTCGTCCACCGCTTATCCCGATTTACACCGAAAGGAACGAAGTTTGTATATGAAAGTTTTTGTTCACGCTACCAAGGAAAATAACAAGACCATCTTGGACCTAATTGAGGAACAAGGCATTTCTCTGCCTTGCAACTGTCATGGATCCCATGCTTGTGGCGGAAGCCAATATGATTTCCCTTGTCATGTCATCCCAAAAGAAGACATGACTGTGACATTGCGCGAACATGTAAGTTTTTCTGGGCTTTCCTTTAATCAAAAAACAGACAAATCCTTTCTTCCGGATACGGTTTTCATTGATATCGGTACAACGACGGTAGCAATGGTGTATTATCACGCCAAGGAAAACACAGTATTTCACACGGATGTCTTTCCAAATCCCCAGCGTGCCTATGGTGCAGATGTAATTAGCCGCATAAAATATGATGTGGAATTTCCCGGGCATTATACTTTAAAAAAGGCAATCTGCGAAAAAATTTCAGAGCACCATGAACGGATTGTTCATAACTTTCCTCAAATTCACATTAAACAATGTCGAATCGGAGGAAACACTACGATGATTCACCTTCTTCTTGGCGCTTCTCTGAAGGGCATGGTATCGTCACCATTTACCCCTTCTGACACCATTGACTTATATCATAAATATGCGGACACCGAAGTTATCATTCTACCTTGGCTTTCTGCCTTTATCGGCGGTGATGTTCTAGCTGGTCTTCTTCACTTGAATTTTGACTGCCGTCTGGATACATGTCTCCTAGCAGATCTTGGCACCAACGGCGAGTTGGTTTTGTGCCACAAAGGAAAACTCTATATGACCAGTACCGCTGCCGGCCCAGCTATGGAAGGAAATGGTCTTTCTTGTGGCACCCCGGCTATCCCCGGTGCCATCTCTGACGTGACTCTTACACCAGTTATGCCACGTCTCCAGACCATTGACAATAAATTGCCTTCCGGATTGTGTGGCAGTGGCGCCATCAGTCTGTTTTCTGAGCTGATCCAGCGAGGATACATGACTCAGGATGGCATTCTTACGGAATCATTTCCGCAGGACGGACTTCTCCTGGCAAAGCAACCAACCGGCGACTCCCTTTCCTTTTCTCGGGAAGATGTTCGCCAAATGCAGGTGGCCATTGCTGCCATTGGCGCAGGCATCGACACTCTCCTTCAGCATGCTGGCATCTCTGCGGATGACATCCACCACTTATATTTGGCTGGCGGCCTGGGTTATCACATCAATATCGCGAAAGCCGCTGTTACTGGTATCTTTGCCGGCATCGATCCTACGCGAATTTCTGCGGTGGGAAACAGTTGCCTGTTGGGACTGGCAAACCTCCCAGATTCTCTCGAAGAAACGCGCCAACGCATAGACCAGATCCATGAGAAATCGGAGGAAATCATTCTTGCAGAAGATGTAAATTTTCAAAAAAATTTCATTCAACACATGACCTATTAATGGACTTTGAACGGCTACTCTACTAAGGCACGATTACCTTGTATTCAACACTTGAGAGGCGGATGGTATCCCCATCCTGCAACGGATTTCTCTCCCATGGAATTAACTGCTTGCCATTTTTCCAGGTCCCTTCATCGGACTCCTGATCGATGAGATATATCTTGTCTTCCTCGATTACAATCTTGATATGAACAGGGCTGATTCCACTCATATCAATGATTCCTTGCGCTTGTTCTGAATTGCTTCCAATATAACAAGGACTCTCCCAAACATGAATTTCTTCTCGCTCCTTATCCACGGGAGATAGAAGAACCAAATCTTTCTTCCGTCCTAAGACTCCCTTACATTCCTTCGACAAGGCAACCGCCTCTGTCACCACAAGCACTCCAAAAAAGAGAATTGCCTTCTTCATATCCGGTTCTTTTGTTATAGGATGTAGCAGCACCTCGCTTTTCCAAGCAAATAAGAGAAAGAACACTCCCATCGCCACGATGATACCTGCTTTCAGCCAGGGCACTCCATCCCCTTCTTCCTTCACCCGCTTTTTCCTTTTTTCTATCGCTTTTGAATCAACTTTTTGTTGGGGCACTTCTTCCCTTGCGTCTAACACCTCTTCCGCCTTCACAACATCTTCCTCTTCCTTGGGACTTTCCACTTTCCCATATTCATCCATATATTCTTTTAGGCGAGTTACCGTAAAATTACTATCTTTCACAACCCGGTGAAGTCCATATACAAAAAAAGCTAATTCGCGGTCTTTGTGATTCATATGATTCATAAAATCTTCTATGATAGATGCAATCCCTTTTGCCACATCCCCATCGTATCCATCCAGATAGACAGCATACAACTGCTGCTGTTTTTCATCATAAAATAGTGTATCTAATCGCAGTAAAATATCTCGCTCAGAGAGAAAATAATCCGCCGCCCCTTCTAAAAGTTTTATCAGTTGCCACAGAAGACGTTTCCAGTCTTCCATTGTGCATACTGTCGTCTTATAATATTCTGAAAGAAGCATTCGGTCTCCCACTTCGTATAGATATAACGGACATTGGTCCACATTATGGATACACGCCCCAAGCAACCCCCTTATCGGGTTATGATGAATCATTTCTGTTCCAAAAGAATCTCGTTCTTCCTCTAAGGTAATCTTCATTACCCATCCCGTCAATTCTCGGTTCATTTCTATTTTCATATCACACCATCATCTCCACACTAGTTTTCAAACATTTCCTTATCCCACATCCGCTGTGCTGGCGAAAAGTCTCCCCGAGTTAACGTCATGGATTTCCCACTTTCTCCCGTCAGCAAATGTCGGATAAAGGGAACACTCACCTTAGCCTCGTAAGTAAACTTCGCTTCTACGGATAGCAATTTCTTTTCCACCGCAACGTCACGCACTTTACAGATCATTACGTGTTTTTGCAGATATTTTTGTAATTTTTCCGACGCATGTTCTTCACTAGGCACTTTTCCATTTTCAAACGCTTCTTCTAGATAATGTTTTCCTAGGGAATACATCGCGGTACAGTCATGCGCATACATAGCAATATAGCATATAAGCAACACAATCCAGATGCAAAGGCTCACCACAAATGTAGCTTCCACTGTAAATGAGCCACGCCTTATATCCATTCCACAAATTTCCATACCAACATCCCTCCATATACAAGCAATACAAATGGAACAAAAGGAATCAACGTCTTACGGTGGACACGATGTATCATCAGCAGAATCCCACCTACTATACCAAGTAAAAATAATGACATACATAGCAATACAACATTTTCCCATATTCCAAACAACAATCCTGTAATAACGAAAACCACTCCATCTCCTGCCCCCACAGCCCCTCTGGTAACCTTTGTTAATAACAACAACGCCACTCCCACAAAAATACCGGAAAAAGCAACAACCCAAGACACTTCTCCCTGTTGCACTTGTAGAACTCGCAAGCTCAGCAAAACAACCGCTGCTACAAGCGACAGCCGCAGAGATATCCTTCCTCTCACTAAATCACAGCCGGACATAACAATCAAATAACACAACAACACAATCTTTCCAACCATATCCTCTTTCACTCCTCTTCTCTGGTACATTTCGAGCAAGGCAACCGGCTTCCTACTTCCGAACGTTGTACCTCCTGAATGTTCCGTTTTAATTTTGAACAACTCCGACTCTGATGAAAACGATTCCCGTAATTACAGATATAAACTTCATCGTTTTCTTCATACTCCCTATCCTCTGCACATGCCTCGCAAGCATGATAGATGCCACCGCTTTCGCTTCTCAGATAACTCAAGTCTCCATGTTTCACCTGAGAAATGCTAAGAGTCAAATACGTGCAAGAAAGCGTCTCATGAAAAACCCGTCCAGTCCTAGTAATATAAACAATAGAATCTTCCTCTTCCGGCACTACCATCTGTCTTGTGTCCACGCCAGCGAAGGCTCGGGACACCGACTGCTGCGAGAACACAAAACTTCGTATATTAATTAAAGGAAATGGTAGTTTTACCCAATAATCTGCAACCAAATGAAGCTCTTTGCTCTCTTCGTCAAATTCCGATTGCAAAAGACTCACGGTAACATCCGTATCTTTTAGATACAATGCCGCTTTTGCTGTTAGGTATAACTGATCTGGTATGACTCTTTCCTCCGCCACTGCGTATTCCACTGCTGCCTCTCTTCCAATTCGTGTCAACGCCCATTGCACCTGCTCTTGGTAGAGCAAAAACTTGTTCATATATATAACAGAAAGCGTTGCAAAAATAAATATAGGAAGAAGAAGAGATGCCTCCACTGTTAGTGAGCCCCTCAGCTGCCACTTTCGTATACTCTGATTTTGTTTTAACACGATACACGCCTCCTTTTTGGCTCAAACCCGGAAAAGATATTCCATTCGATGTATGATAGGCAATTTCATTACACTTTTGGCAGATTAATGACTTTCTTGTTATGACAAATGGAATATCTTTTCCAGGTTTGAACCCCCTATCATTCTCCTACGTATGTCATTGTCACCTGAGCTCGGGAATGATACTCATATAGCTGGCGTTCTAATATGTCATGAATTCTCGGAACACGAAAAAATTTTGTGGGAAACGTAAATACTCCTGTAGCTTGAAAAGAGTCTACACACATCCCAAAGTTAAAATGCTCGACACCATCTTTTCGAACATTTGCCTGCATAATGTCCATCATCCGATAGCACGTCTCCTCCCTTTTATTGCTGAGAAGAAACAACGTGACATAATCCTCATACCCAAAACTTCTTTCCCCTGCTTGCGGAAACTCCTTTGCCTGTCTCAGTACATATCCTCGACTCACTTGAAACAGCTCTGGAAACTCCACTTTCAACTGGGACGACGACTTCACCAGTGGCACCTGTCTTCCTTGTAAAATTGCTGCCACATCCACAAGGGATTCTGCCATTCCCCAAGACACAAGAAGGAGGGTCTGCGTCAATCGGACTAGGGGTTCCACACCCGTAAATCCAACGACAGAAAGAGCGGCTGCGTATGCCGTCTCCCGTTTTGCCGAAGACGCCAAAAGCGTTGTTGTATTAACAGCGGTTCTCACTAAAAACAAACGATTTACCACCTGTTCCAGATTTTTCTTGTCACTATCCTTTCCACAGATCAAATACTCAAGTTCATAGTCCAGACTTGTATTGTCTGAATCCAACGAATGACACCAGTTCCCAAAATACTTTTTCACATATTCACATAGCAAATAATCCGAAGCAGACAGCGATAAGATTTCTCCCAACGCCCCCTGAAGTTCCACCTCTTGTTCCTTGGAAAAACTCTTCACGCGGTCTTTGTAATCGGTCTCCTCCCCAGACGCCTCATACCACTCACAATATCCATCCGCAGACTCCACTCGCTTGTCTGATACCGTTTCATTTTCTTTCAAAACTAGATTCAAAATGCCACCAGACAACGTCTCAGAAAAACTCTCTATGGGATTTTCGCCTCCACCCGTTTCTGTTACACCTGTATACGAAAACACAATTCCCGATGTATCATAATTTTTCCAAAGTTCTTCTAACTCGGCAATAACTTCCGAAGTCATTTCTTCTGCCAGATATTGCTCCGTTTTCTCCAGAACCAACCGATTTCCCTCAAGAACCGAAATGGGATCCCTACCTATTTGCAATGTCGCCAGCTTTTCTCCCATATCTCTCATTATTTCCAACGCTTCCTCTGTCCTTTTTCGCGCTTTTTCCACTTGATTACGAAACGTATTACGCACAGAAGAATCCATTAATTGTGGAAGAGTATCCTCCAAGCTTACCATATTGTCTTTAATGGCATCCCACACTATGGCCTCTGTAATTCCAAGATTTTCACCACGGTTCTCCCCACGATAAAACATTTTTGCAAAATATTTCTCCCCTTGCACATCGCCACTAGCACAAGTAACACCATCCACTTTTGTCATTAGCTCCAAAAGACAAATCCCTGCCTCTGCTTCTTCTCGTTCCTGTTCGACTTTTTCTTCTATGGTTTGCGCAGACTCTTCCACGGAAAGTGCTGGTTGATGTTTGTTCCATCCCCCTCGTATAAGATCTTCTGCAATTTGTCGCTTCATCTTTTCCTCAATCTGACTCAATAATACCTTCCCACCGTCATCTCCCGCATAATGCCTTTCCGATACCTCCAGTTCAGCAAGGGTTCCTTCATACAACTCTTTTGCATTCAATATCTCCCCTGCATACCGTGCCATGCACTGCTGGAAAGGCTCTCCCGTATCTTCAAGAAAGAACAAACCATACCGGTCGTAGAGTGGACGACTGTATTCTGTCATAAGCCGTTCTGCTGCCACTTTCAATGTTCTCCTACTATGTACGCGGCATATTTTCCCCCGGGTCACCTCCACCATCGTACCAAGAAGTGACATAATCAAGAGAATTGACAACGACAGAAATACAGTAATCCCTCCTTGTTCACTACTCATCTTCCTCTCCGATAATGCTATTGGCATCTCCTTCAAATGTTTCAAACGCAGTGTTTATCACATCTGTAATTTTCTCTTTAAACAAGAGCACCAACGCAATCAAAACCACCAAAATCAGTATAATTTCTACTACACCAATTCCCTCTTCATCCATCCAAAAATCCTTTACAATTGTCATCATAATTCATTCCTCCTTACATAGTCATAAACGCTGGGATAATGATAATTGCCATTACAATCCCAAGCATCAATATCATTGGAAGAAGAAGCTTGGTCCCTGCTTTTTCTCCCATTTGTTTCACTGTTTCTTTTCGTTTTTCAAAAGCTTCCATGGCTTCTGCTTCCAATATCTGAGTTAATCCTTCCGAACCTTTTCGGATATTTTGAGTCAAAAGAGAAGCAAATCTTAAGTACGGCAATTGACGACATCTCTTACCAAAATTTTCAATCGCCTTTGTTTCTGTCATTCCATGTTTCATTTCCTGACAAGAATAACAGACCTCCTCATATACGTATCGTCGCTTTCCGCCTTCATGCAATCTCGTTCCGTACTCTGCACCAATTCGCTCAAAGCACCCTCGTACCGTCAGACCTGCCCGAAGTAACAACATGACTTTATTCACAAGTTCCGGATAATCCAACATCAATTCCTGCTCTCGCTGTTCCAATGCTTCTTTTTGCTTTCGCTTCCATAGCACTGGTAGCAAAATCAATACACCCAGCACTAGATAAACCACAGACAAATCTTTCGGTTTCGGAAGATTCACATAACGCACACTTTGCCCTGACACCATCTCTGGCAATTGGATTTTTCGCTGGGTGGACTGCGCCAACACCGCCGTCTCTACAGAAGCTCGTATTTCCGAAAGCACCACTTCCGTTAACGGCAATTGCGCCGCCACCAAAGTAACCGGGAAAAAATATTCTTTCTCCCAGTTGTTCCAGGATGCCTTTGCGGATACCACAATTTCTGCCCCTTCTTCTGGAAGCGCCTCATACCGAATGTTTCCTTTTTCATCCACATATTTTTCTTCCCATTGCCATTCTAATTGAACACCTGTATCGGGAACGGTTTTCGGAAAGCAAAGAGCGCTTTTCACTTGATCAAGCGAAGCGTTTTCCCCACACAACGTCTTCTTTATATAGGAATCTGCTTTCTTCTCAATTTTTTTGCATTCTTCATCAGTAAATTTGCGTCGCCCTAACTTCAGCGTAATCTGTTCTTGAACTATCCCCCCCGCTGTATCTGTCTCCACACCAAAAGTTACCGTCTTGGCTTCGTCTTCTCGCTGAATAAATCCTCCTGATGTCACTACCTCTTCTGTGGTATCTTGCATAAGACTCACCACAAGACAAAAAACCGCTGCCAGCAAAAGCGACACCATTGCTAGAATGCGTCGACACCAGATCTTCCAAAACATCTTCTCGGGATCTTGACGCCGATATAATATCTCTGCCATTTCTCGCGTCCCTCTATCCCGAAGCAACCATTTTTCCAGATGCATCACCCGAATTCCACGTCGCACCCATCGAATGTACCGCTCCATATGCCACCTCCCTAAAACCGAATTTCCATGATCTTTTGCCCCCACAAAAAGGCAATCACATACACCACAAATGCCACTGTCATTGCCAGAATTCCTGTGACATTGTGATACAAAGGATCCAAAAATCCAGGAGAGAACAATCGCAGATACACAATCATCAAAAGGGGAATTGCCGTCATAAATCTTGCTTCCATTTTTTTCCCGGCAATTAGCGTTTCCATCTCCCGCTTCATCTCGATCTTCTCTGTAATATTTGCTGCCGTCCGTCTCATAACCTGAGCAATGTTTCCTCCCGTTCTTTTTGCTGTCGTTAGAATCTCACCAAAGGTTATAATGTCCTCCACTCCACTGCGTTTTCCCAGATCCTGCACCAGCGCCTCTACGGAAACTTTCAATCTTATTTTTCCGATCATGTATTCAAGCTCTTGCATGATAACCGCCTCTGGTTCATACATCATTTCCAGGTCTTTTCGCGCTTCTATCACCGCATTCTCCAAGGAGTAGCCCGCCACTAGCGCCGACACCAAACTTTCCATGGCATCCTTAAACTGCACCGTCAGTTCCCAGCGCCTTCGTTCCACACATATTCGCCGATAATATTGAAGAAATACCACTGCAAAAAGCACTGCCAATATGCCTCCTACTATGACCGAATTGTAAAAGAGCATAAAAAGCACAAAACCAATCCCCCCACCCATGGCACCATACTGAATCCATTCTCGTTTCGCATACACATATTGGTTGTAATCAATCATATTTCTATCCCTGCCTTTTCACATTTTTCCCGCCGGATCAGCGCATGTCCTGTAGCCTGCAATTCTCCCAGCACACGCCCCTCCTCCTCTCCTTGTTCAACAAAATGATACAACGAGTGGAGACGTATCTTCCCCGCTTCCACCTCTCCCACCTCACAGATCTCCAATACTCGCCTCGAACGGTCTCGAAGCCGCCCCAGATGCACTACAATATCCACTGCTGAAACAATCTGCTGACGTATCGCCTCCAACGGAATATCCATTCCCATAAGAACCAAAGTCTCCAATCGCACCAGCATATCTGCTCCGCTATTGGCATGTCCTGTCGATAGACTTCCATCATGCCCCGTTCCCATAGCTGCCAGCATATCGATAGCCGTGGCATCTCGGATTTCCCCTACCACGATGCGATCTGGTCGCATTCGCAATGCACTCTTAATGAGCTGACGTATGGTCACTTCATTTTTTCCTTCCACATTGGCATTCCGGGCCTCCAGCCGCACCAGATTTTTTACGTTACGAATCTGCAGCTCCGCCGAATCCTCCACCGTTATAATTCGCTCGTCGGAAGGAATATAATTGGACAAGATATTGAGGAAGGTGGTCTTCCCCGCTCCGGTTCCGCCAGAAACAAAGATGTTGTATCGCGCCCTCACAAGCTTGCGCAAAACCAGCGCCGCCTCTTCGGTAATGGCTCCCATGCGAATCAATCCCTCCATGGTAAGCGGCTCCTTGGGAAACTTACGAATGGTGATAACCGGTCCTTCCATGGCAATGGGGGGCATAACAATGTTCACGCGAGAGCCATCCTGCAACCGCACGTCAAGAATCGGATTGCTCTCATTGACAATGCGGTTCCCCGCCGACGCAATCTGCTGGGCAATATCTCCTAGCCGCTCCTCCGACTCAAATTCCAACCCGGTTTCATACAATCGCCCTGCCCGCTCCACAAAAATATGTTTCGGACCATTTACCATTACCTCTGTCACGTCCTCATCATCCAGCAACTCTTGTAACACATCCAGTTTTCGCATGGAATTAAACACATCACGTCGAAGCTTTCTTTTTTCTTCATAACGTATGTATTTGCCTTCCCGGGTCCTCTCGATATTTTCACCAATTAGTCGCAACAACCGTTCTTCATCCAGCTCCCCGTCTGCCGACACCTGCTCCAAAACGAGACTTCGTATTTTTTCCTTTCGTAGCCGCTCCTCCTGATTCATCCACACTCTCCTCTCCAAAAAAGATTCGGTTCACTTCTTCGATGCTTTCTAGACGCGGGAAATTGACCGGCACCACTTCCAAGTGTTCCCACACCTCATCCTTTCCCTCGCGTTTGCAATATTCTCGGAAGACATGACGCCGTACCTCTGCCAGAACTCCAGGCTCCTTCGGCACCAACACCCTCTCTGCACAACTTAACAGATCAAAAGTATACTCAAACAATTGACCCGCTTCCAGAATCACCACGTCATACAATGCCTGTCCTTGCAAATGATGCATAAAACGTAACACTTCCTCCCGAGAAAAATCCAAAAGATCCTTGTAATGCTCCACCGGTGGCATCATATCAATGCTTCCCATAGGGAAAGAAAGGCTTTCTAGTTGCTGGTCAAATTCCGCCTGCCTGGTACACAAGAAAAGCTGTGCCACCCCCAGCTGTGCTCCCTGTGGTGCCCGACTGATTTCCCGCCTAAAAAACACCGGAAATCCACAAAGACTAACGTACAACACACGTCTTGTCTTTCCCAGTTCTACCCCTCGTTGCAGCGCCAAAAGCGTCTTGTCGTCCCCGCCCTCCGGCGAAAACACACACATCACTTTGGGAACTTCCCCTTCTTCTTGCGCTCCTATCATCTGTATCAGTTGCCGATAAATGTTTTCCCGGTCCTGATACATAAATATACTTTCTTCTTCTTTCTCTCTTTGCCGAACCAGCGGTATCTTGCGACATTTCACATGCTCCAAATTCGCACTGTCCTCCGATACCACTACGTCCGTCTTATGAAACTCCGTTTTGTCTGTTATCTCTGTTAATTGCAAGAACTGGATGTCCGAATGAGACTTCGATGTCGCATACCGTACAATCCCCTCGCCATACTTTGGGTTTTTTGTACAAATAAACACTCGCATTCGACTCACACAATCAACCTCCCATGCATATTACAACCGCCAGTGAAATACATATAGTAAAAGGGATAATACCCTCATCACCATGTCGATTTTGGTCATAATATTTCAATGGCCGTTTTGTAGCCACAACTGCTTTGATATACTCCGCGAAATAGCGAAATCGATCTAAGAAATTACCTTTACAAAAAATTTTGACGATAGAAAAAAGTGCCCCAATAATCACGGATAACACCATGACTCGAAGACAAAATACAATATTAAAATAACTGCTAACTATGGAAAATAATTTGATATCTGCTGCTCCGATCATACGAAGCAAATAAAAGAATAAACAGAGCAAAATCGGAAAAAGACTTTTCAGTAACCAGTACACAACTCCTAGTGCCCCATACATACATAGGTTTCGATATAGGCAAAGTGCAAAGCCTATCCCGATAATCCCATTTGGCACCCGGTAGCGATACAGATCACACATTGACGCCGGCAACAACACAAGAAAGATCAAATGTTGTCCCTCGATACTGTCACCTCCAGATTTTGTTGTGATTCATATACTAGCACGCAGCCAATTCATTTGTCAACAAAAAATTTTGGTAAATTTGGTATAAGTTTTCACAATAGGGAAATACTCATAACAGAAATACAAAAATAATAGAAAGCAGGAAACATAAAAACCTACGTGTTTTCAGGTGTAATTAACATCAAATACAAATATAATACATCATATAATAGGAGGGTAATATGAAAAGAAAAAAGGACAACCTAGAGCTAGCAAAAGAAGAATTGCTCAAGGAAATCGAAGACATCAAGCGCTCATTGGAGACCGCTCATTCAAATTTTGAAAATGCCAGCGACCCGGATCTGGTGGATAGTTGCATCTATGAAATGAACGCCATCCAGTATCGCTACAAATATCTGTTACGTCAAATTCAAAGTATCGAAAGTCCCACCGCCTGATTTTCCTCAGACGGTGGGACTCTTTTCATACATTTATATTTTTATGCTTGGAATCCTCGATTACCACTAATATCCACACCGATGCTCTCATTCAGACTTGTCCTTCCATAGGTAAGTCCCGCATATATCGGCTCGGTGTTTTCCATTACCGGCTCCGAATCATCCTGCTTTGCCACCTCACGAAAAGCTGGCAAAAGATTCCGAATCACCTTACTTGCATTGTCCAGACGCTCCACCTCTCTCAAGGCGATGCCCTGGCAAATCTCTCGATAAGAATATACATACAATCTTCTCAAGTAATGAGATATCTCATATTGAAAATCCAGACTTCCCATTAACTCGGTGAGAAAACCTCGCGCTCGTGTAGTTTCACGACGCGCCTCTGGCATCTGATTTGCTTGCAAATATTTTTTCCCATCTTCCACACTATCCAAAAACGCTTCCAAAATAATTACTACCAACTCGCTACGATTTGCCTGAGACACTCGCGCTGTATATGCTTGTAATTGTTCTTTATCCAATCAAATCACCTTACCCATTCTGGCATTAGCCCTGAAGCAACTGAAGAATTGTCTGTGGTCTATTATTGGCCTGCGCCAACATAGATGTTCCAGCCTGGCTCAATACACTAAGCTGTGTATAGTTGGTCATTTCCTCTGCCATATCGGTATCTTCGATACGGGAACATGCCTCCGTCAAGTTCTGCGCAGTCACATCCAGACTTGTTGTAGCGGAATCCAAACGGTTCTCATAAGCACCAAGCTTAGAACGAACAGCAGACACCTCACGAATGGCGTCATTGAACTTCGTGATTGCCGTGGACGCACCTTCATGTGTACATACGTTACAATACTGAATATTAAGGGACTCACAAGTTACCGCAGGGATGGACATATCGATGGTCTGACCTTCATTTGACCCAATCTGAATTGCCACAAATCCAGCATCCAACACCGTTACATCCGCGTCCGTTCCTGCCGTTGCCTCCGACACATCAAAAATCATCTGGAAACCATCACGATCCGAAACAGTCACACGTCCACCTTCTATAAACGTTGTTGCTGTTTTCGAAAATCCAGAATCCGTATCCAATGTTACCTTGGCATCCTGTCCCTGATATACGGTACCAGCATCCACACCAAGCTTCGATGCAAGCTCTGCGCTATCGGTAGTCACTTCAATCTTATAGGACGCACCGTACCGTTTAGATTCGAAATAAAGGCAGCTCGCACTAGAAAGTGGCATTTCCTCCCCAGACCCATCCGTCGGAATTACATCAATGTTCATACTCTCGCAGTAATCACGGATCTTTGCATAGGCATCTTCCAAGGTCTCGCCTTCTTTGATCTCAATCACTTCACCATTGATCTGGACTTGTCCATCTTCATCAAACGTGTCCGCAGCCCCCATGCCAAGAGCTCCCGATGTAAAAGTAGACTGGGTTGCTTCCTGGTCAATGCTCATGCTATATGTGGTAAGATCCACATCATCTGTCATGGAAATCACACTAACACCAATGTTATTGGAAGAAGTCTGACGACAACAAGTTCCATTTAAAATGCTCTTCGTATTGAACTCTGTATCCGATGAAATTCGGTCAATCTCATCCATCAGAGACTCGATTTCCTGCTGAATCGCCTCTTTATCTTCAATGGTATTTACTTCGTTTGCCGCCTGTACGGAAAGCTCACGGCAACGCTGTAACATATTTTCCACCTCTGTAAGGGCACCCTCTGCGGTCTGAATAAAGGAAATTCCATCTGAACCATTACGGGATGCTCTCTGCAATCCACGAATCTGTGCGTGCATTTTCTGGGAAATTGCCATTCCCGC
>JAZNJZ010000002.1:0-36667 GCA_045578325.1 Eubacterium sp. | reverse complement strand
GAGAAGTCAGGTAGCTACTCTTACAAGACAGTTCTTGGCAGAGGAAGGATTTTTGGAGATTGAAACTCCAATGTTGACAAAGAGTACACCAGAGGGAGCTAGAGATTATCTGGTACCAAGCCGTGTGCATCCGGGTAGCTTTTATGCCCTTCCACAGTCACCGCAGCTGTTCAAACAGTTGTTGATGTGTTCAGGATATGATCGCTATTTCCAGATTGCGAAGTGTTTCCGTGACGAGGACCTTCGTGCGGATCGTCAGCCGGAATTTACCCAGATCGATATGGAGCTTTCCTTTGTGGATGTAGATGACGTAATTGATGTTAATGAGCGTCTTCTTCAGAAATTGTTCAAGGAAGTGATTGGCGTAGATGTGCAGTTGCCATTGCCACGTATGACTTGGCAGGAAGCCATGGATCGTTTTGGCTCCGATAAGCCAGATACCCGTTTTGGTATGGAATTGCAGGATGTAACAGAAGTTGTAAAGAACTGTGGCTTTGGTGTGTTTACTGGGGCAATCGAAAATGGCGGTTCTGTTCGTGGTATCAATGCCAAAGGACAGGGGGCGATGCCACGTAAGAAAATCGATGCACTGGTAGATTTTGCAAAAGATTATGGTGCAAAAGGTCTTGCGTACCTTTGTGTCAATGAGGATGGAAGTTACAAATCCTCCTTTGCAAAATTCATGACAGAAGAAGAGTTGGATGCATTGGTAAAAGCAATGGCCGGTGAGCCGGGCGACCTTCTTCTCTTTGCCGCAGATAAAAATAAAGTGGTATATGATGTACTTGGAAATCTTCGTCTGGAGCTTGCAAGAAAGATGGAGCTCTTAGATAAAAATGTATATAATTTCCTTTGGGTAACAGAATTCCCATTGCTTGAGTACAACGAAGATATGGGACGTTTTCAGGCGATGCATCACCCATTTACCATGCCAATGGAAGAGGATCTGCAGTTTATTGACACAGATCCAGGCAAGGTTCGTGCAAAAGCGTACGATATCGTATTGAATGGTACCGAGCTTGGTGGTGGTTCTGTCCGTATTCACCAGAATGACATTCAGGAAAAAATGTTTGAATGTCTTGGTTTCTCAAAGGAAAGTGCCTATGAGCAGTTTGGATTCTTGTTGAATGCATTTAAGTATGGTGTACCACCTCATGCAGGATTGGCATATGGTCTGGATCGTCTGATTATGTTAATGGCGAAAGAAGACAGCATTCGTGAAGTAATCGCCTTCCCGAAAGTGAAGGATGCTTCTTGTCTTATGACCGATGCACCAAACTTGGTAGATGACAAGCAGTTAGAAGAGCTTGGAATTGACATTGCACCAGAAGTTCTTGCAAAAATGCAGGCAGCAGAAGGCGAAGACGTAACAGAGTAATAAATACGAAAAATATAAATTCAGGAGGTAAGAGACGTGAGTATTACAACAAGCAAATTTGGAGTAACAAAAGAAGGAACAGAGGTAACTTTGTATAGCATTGAAAACAAAAATGGTATGAAGGCTGATTTCATCGACTATGGTGCCAACATTGTTCGTTTGTTTGTGCCAGACAAAGATGGAAAATTGGATGATATCGTACTTGGTTTTGACGATGTGGCGGGCTATGAAGTAAATGGCTGTTTCTTTGGCTCCTTCATTGGAAGACATGGAAACCGTATTGGTGATGCAAAGTTTGAGTTAAATGGTGTGACCTATGAGTTGGAGAAAAACGATGGAAACAACAACCTTCATGGTGGTACACCAGGGTATCACAAAGTGATGTATGATGCAACAACCACAGAAAATAGCGTGACATTTTCCCGTGTAAGTCCTGATATGGAGCAGGGATATCCAGGAAACCTTGAACTTGCAATAACATACACATTAACCGATGATAATGAGCTTTCAATCACATACAAGGCGACATCCGACAAAGATACACTTTGCAATTTGACAAACCATTCTTACTTCAACTTAAAGGGTCATAAGGGTGGAGAGATTACAGATCATCTTGTATGGATCAAAGCAAATGGAATTACCGAGACAACCGATGATCTCATTCCAAACGGAAACATTATTGATGTAACAGGAACACCAATGGATTTCCGTGAGAAGAAGGCGATTGGGAAAGAAATCGAAGCAGATTACAAACCTCTTATTATTGCTGGTGGTTATGATCACAACTATGCGTTGGATAAAGAGGCTGGAAAAGTGGAGAAAGTGGCAGAAGTGTCCGAGGAAACAACCGGACGTACCATGGAAGTATATACTGACCTTCCAGGAATGCAGCTTTACACAGGTAACTTTATTTCAAAAGAAAATGGAAAAGAAGGTGCCGAGTATACAAAGAGAACCGGCGTATGCTTTGAGACACAGTTTTTCCCTAACTCCGTAAATGTACCATCCTTTGATTCTTGTGTAATCAAAGCAGGGGAGACATTTACAAGCACAACGATTTATAAGTTTTGTTAATTCGTATCTATTCAGAGCCCTATGATGTGGCCGACAAATTCGTCGCATTAATGCGTAAGAATATGTCTGTTGCATCATAAGGGAACTGGAATAGAGTTGCCCCCTGGTTTTGTGGTTTTTTGAATAACAAAACAAGATGTGGGCGAATACTATAAGAATGAGGAAGATAACAAAAGGAGAAACGGTGTGAAGAGTATTTTAGGGAAACTAATTCAGAAAGAATTTGGGAGAAATAAATACAAAATGTACTGCGATAAGCTGGAACAAAAAGAGTGCATGGACATTTTTTGTGATATTTATTTTGAATTAATAAAAATATCAGAAGAAAAACGTAGTGATAAATTGGTGCATCTCTTAAAGACAGTTCAGCTTTCAGTAAAGATTAGTCAGGTTTTTATGTATATCACCATTGCATTTGGCATTGCGGTCATGTTGCTTTTGGCGATGGAAGCACCATTTGAGTTCAGAACATTGGCAATTATGTTTCTTACCGTTATGTATGTATATAAGTTATGGGAATATATAAAAAACCGATATTGTGTGCAAGATGTACGATTGGTATTGATATATAAGACAGCGTTATTTCACTTGCTGTCAGAAGAAGGAAAATAGGAAAAAATATGAAGAAACATTTAGGATTGATTTCCTCCATGATAAAGGTTGGGGTTATCGGCTTTGGAGGAGGAAATGCACTGATTCCTGTAATTCAACAGGAAGTGGTGGAGGAGAATCAGTATATTACTCAGGAAGAGTATGAAAAGGATATTGTAGCAGCAACCCTAACACCAGGAGCGCTTCCAGTAGAAATTGCATCTGGTGTCGGAAAACAAATGTGTGGATTGCCTGGAATGATTCTGGGAGGTGTATTGATGGCATTTCCGGGAGCGTTGATCACAGTGTTCCTTATGGCAGGTATGAATTTAGTAAGTGATCAAGTGTTGTCCCAGATTCAATACGCATCCGTTGGAATTACAGCATTCATTATGTGCTTGTTGACAGAGTATATCCGAGGAACCTTTGAACAATACAAAGCAAGACCAAAAGCAATGTGGAAAGCGCTTTTAATATGTATTGCCGTATTTCTACTAACGGCAGGAAAGAACTTGTATCGAATCTTTCAGATAGATGCAACGCCGATATTTAGTATTTCCACTATTGACATGCTGGCGATTGCCTTTTTTGGAATATTAGTGACGGATTGTAAATTTACGTGGCAGAATTTGTTGCCAGCAGGAATTGTATCAGCAATCTATTTGCTCTGTATTGGAAAAGCAGGAGTGATTGATAATGCAATCGTAACCTGGACAATACGGGCTGTTATGATTGTTTTATCGGTTTATACTTTGAAAAAGAGCCGTGGAAAGAAAACGAAAAAGCCGAAAACGGTGTTATGGCCACTTGTTAAGGAAACAATCGCTTGGATTTTATTTGCGCTTATATGTAGCTTGCCAGCTATTATTTGTGCAGGGGGTGAAACACTACTCTTTGTGGTGAAAGGACTATTTTCATCACTAATTTCCTTTGGTGGAGGAGATGCATATCTCACCATTGCAGACGGATTGTTTGTGCCGGATTACATAAGTGAAACAACATTTTACAATAATTTGGTCCTATTAGTAAATGTTTTACCAGGATCAATTTTGTGTAAAACACTTTCGGGTGTTGGGTTTGCCTATGGAGTGACTACATCGGGAAGTCAAATGGTAGGTTTTACAATGGCTCTTGCGGGGTTTGTTTGTAGTGTTGCTGCATCGTGTGGAGTGTTCGGGGTGATTTACCATTTATATGAATATTTAGAGAGTGTGGATGTGTTTATAAATATTAAAAAATCCATAAAGGTAATTGTATCCGGAATGCTTATGACTGTAATGAGTGGATTGATTCAAAGTTGTATGACTATTGGGGAAAATGCAACCTATCCATGGTATACAATACTGATTATGGTATTTGTAATATACGGTTTGGACGTTTTTTTATACCGAAAAGCGAAGTGTAAAAACATTATTCTGATTGGCATGAGTCTCGTTTTGTCAATGGGAATTTGCAATGTGATGGGAATCTGAAAGGAAGGCGTGATACTATGAAAGAGAAAATGATTCAATTCTTATCGAGAATTGGTAGAAAACACAAAAAGATGGTTGTACCAATTATGGCGCTGATGGTTGTTTTTCTTACTGTCTACCATGCAATCCGAAAGTTTTTCTTTGATGTGAGATATCATAAAGCAAGGATGCGTACGCTGACAGCATTGGCTTCGTTGGCGGTGGTATTTACTTTGATTGTTCTCCCGTCACTGGCAGAACAGAGTGGTGAGGATGGAGAAGTTGTATATGTTGAGGAAAATGCAGAACAAGCGGAATTAGATGAATCCAAAGAGGAATCTGAGGGCGAAACTATTACGGGAGATGCGGGTGAAGAGTCACAAACTTCCGAATCGGAAGAAGGAGTTCAAGAGGAAACATCGGAAGATTTGCCCCTAGGAAATCCGGAAGAGGATGCAAAAGCGCAAGAAGAGAAAGAAATTCAATATAGCGAAGATTCGGAGATGGCCATTGAGAATGAAGTGGATGGGGACGAAGTAACTTATGATGCCGATGAGCCAGAATCAAAAAAGGAAGCAAATATTCGTACATATAAAGAGACGAGAAATGATGAGCCACTTACGATTACTGAGCCATCATTAAGCTTGGACAAGACAGAGGTTACGGCAACCTATGGAAAAATCGCCGAGGCAGACAACCAGTTTATGGTGACAGCGACAGCTGGTGATGCAGAAGGAATAACGAAATTTGAATATCAATGGAAAGTGAAGGACAGCAACTCTGCGGAAGCAGTTAATGCGCCAGGCGAAAATAACAAAGCTACTTATTCGATTCCACGCGACATCTCGGCGGGAACTTACGAGTATACCTGTGAGGTGACTGCAATACGTTCCATGGATGGAAAAGTAGCAAGTACGAAGAAAACAAGTGGAAAAGTAACGGTGACCATCGATCGTGCACCATTGCAGCAGACATTAAAGGATTCGCCAAAAGAAGTTCTTTCCTATAACATGTCAGATGTGTATTATGATGGGAAACAACACGGAATTGGCGCATCCAAGACCAGCGCATATGCAGGAATTGGAGATATAACGGTTAGCTATGAAGATAGCGACGGAGATAAGTCGCAGACAGAGCCGAAAAAAGTAGGAAGCTATACCGTTACAGTAACGGTGGCGCAAGGATTGAATTATGAGGCAGCCACGGAAGAAGTGTCTCTAGGAACATTGAAAATCAAATATTGGGAGCCGGATGCAAACTATTCCATTGAAGGAACGGTTAGCGGTACCGATGAAGATTCCAAGGACTGGTACAAAGAGAGTGTAAAAATTGTTCCACCAAGTGGATGTAAGATTTCAACCACGGAGGGTGACTTTAAGGATTCTCTTGTTTTCGGTGAGGGAACTCATTCCATAGACAAGATTTATTTCCAGAAAAGTCCAGAAGGATATATTTCCAAAGCGGTTACGGTAGATAAAAAAATTAATGTTGACGTAACCGTGCCACAGGTAGAGATTTGTTTCCAAGCGGACGCAGTAAAAACAGTATTGCACCGTATGACGGGAAGTGGAAGTGCCTTTCGTGAAAATCAGACCGTGTCAGTAACTGCTTCCGATGAGGGAAGTGGAGTAAAGAATATATATTACTATTCTACTACAGAAGGTGCAGTAAACTATCGTAATATCAGTGATTCGCAGTGGAAGACATACGAAGAGTTTGATATTACAACAACAACGGCAGAGAGCACCAATTATTATATCTATGCAAAGGCTGTGGACTATGCAGGAAATATTGGCTATGCATCAAACGAGGAGGTTGTTCTTGATAGCGTAGCGCCTGAATTTTCAGTAGATGGAAATGTAATTAGTAGTGATAAAAAGTATGTTGCGGACGAAAAAGAATTAAAAGTAAAGGATATCAATCTGGCAAATCTTACTGTAAAACGTGCGGATTCAGCAGATGCAGATAGTTCTTCTGCAACGGATGTAGTGATGCCATACAATATTATTGAGAAAGATGGCTCAAAATCTGCAGTATTGAGTTTGACTGCACCAAAAGATACGGGTGGTGTTTACAAATATTTTGTAATCGCTTACGATGCCAGTGGAAACTCTGCAGAAATTGCAGTGACATTGGTAGATCCGGTTTCAGATGTTACGGTATCAGAGCTTCGTTTTGCTGACCAGACATATGGTTATGAGGATGATAGCATTGAGGCAGAAAGCTTCGTATGTACGAAAGCGGCGGGTTACACGGAATTGCAGGATCCAAATATAACAAGTGTTGAGATTTTGGAGACAGAGGGAACCGATTATGAGGCATTTTCAGTTGTAGATGGAACGAAGATTAAACCAGCGAATCGGCTTCATGCAGGTTCTTACACTGCTAAGGTGCGCGTGCATTACAATGAGGATTCCTCGATTTCAAGTACTTGTTCCATTAAAGTGGAAAAGGCACAGTTAAATGCGGAATACCGTGGACAAGATGTATGGTACAATACAACCAACCCAGACTTTACAAATTACATTTATGTTACTGGTTTCAAATATCAGGAGTCTCCGTTGGATCCTGAAAATCAACCATACGAGTATGTTGCACCAGTGATCACAAACTTTACCGGTCCAGCAACAGAGCTGGGAGTGCATAAGATGACATTGGGTGGCGGAATGGCATCGGATTATGAATTTGCGTATACGGATGGTTATATGCGAATAATGAGACGTGACAGTGACCGTTATTCCATACATGGAACAAGAGGAAGTCTTTTGCCGGAAGAAGAGAATGCATATTGGTACACAGATGCGGAAATTGCCATTGTGCCAGATGAAGGATTTATGCTCTCTCAGGATGACACAGATCCAGATTCCTTCACAGAGCAGGGATTTGTAATAGATACAGATGTTCAAAAGACTACCTTTACATTCTTTGTAAAGAATATTGCAACGGGTGAGATTTCTAAGCCGATGTTGTTTGTATACGGTAAGGACAATACGCCAGCAGAGGGAAAAATTGTATTAAAAGAAAGTGGAGTACGTGCTTTCTTAAACACAGTAACCTTTGGAAACTTCTTTGTGGATACTGTAAATGGAACAATTGAGGCAAGTGATGACATGAGCGACATTGCTTCAATCCAGTATTGTATTAGCAGTACAAAATTGGAGGAGACAGCACTTAGAACCTACAATAATTGGGTGGAAGGTGATGATTTCCATATTACATCGGAGCAGATGGAACATGCATTTGTATATGCTAAGATTGTTAATGGTGCGGGGCTTGTTACGTACATATCAACAGATGAAGTTGTGTTTGATACAAGCGCACCACAGATTACAGGAGTTTCCGATGGAGCTTCCTATACGGCAGAGAAAAAAGACATAGTGGTAAAAGACGACTATTTGGCTGAGGTTACTTTGTATGAAGGTACAGAAGCAACAGGAGAAGGAAAGAAACAGGCGATTGATACGAGTGGAAAATCATCCTCCTTTTCTGTTGAAGCGAAAGATGAGACAGCGTCTTATACAATTGTAGCTAGTGATGGTACAGGAAACGAGACCCAAGTTGTATTTTCAATCACAAAACCAGTGTATGAGGTGTCGATGGAAGACAAAGAACTTCCGGCGGTAGTGTATGGATATGACAAAGCACCATCGGTTGTATTAGATGTTGTGAATACAGGAAATGCAGAGATTTTGCCTTCTGATATTAATGTGGGAAATGATAAGCAATTTACATTGATTCAAAAAGCCGATCATTCTTATGAGATAGCGGCTGTGAAGGGATTGCCTGCAGGAGAGTATTCTACAAAAATTACCGTTTATTATAATGGTATGAATAAAGTATCTGCAAATTATTCCTTGAATGTTAAGAAAGCATTGCTTACAGCTGCCTATACAGGCGAGGAAGTAAGTTATAATATGGTGCCGGATATCGATGGAAAGCTTGAAGTCACTGGTTTTGTCAACGGAGAAACACCAGAGACAGCAGCAGGATATGAGACGCCAACAATTGAGTTTGCAGGGGTTGCAAAGGAAACACAGGTGCTTGCTCCAAAAGGCGGCGAGGCGGACAATTACGATTTTACATATGTAAAAGGTGTACTCTCTGTAACAAGAAATGCAGCAATGCAGGGAAGTGAAGGTCAGTATACAATTCAAGGAACCAAGACAGAAAGTGGTTGGTATAATTCGGATATAACAATTACGCCAAACGCAGGTTATGAATTGTGCGAAGGAGAAGATTCTCAGACGAATATGGATGCCATTGTGCTTACGCAAGATACAGATGATGGTAGAAAAGAATTTTATGTTCGTAACAAGACTACCGGAGAGGTCTATAAGAAGACGGTATTTGTTTATATGAAAGACGTGGTGGATCCAGTTGTTACAGGTGTGGATAACGGCGCAACTTATGCAGATGGTGAAAAGAGTGTAACAGTAACGGATGCGTATCTTGCAAGTGTAACGGTGAATGGAACACCACAAGTAGTAAATGAAGGAAGTGCCACATTTACATTAGAAGCAAAGACTAAGTCAACGGTTTATGTTATCGTGGCGCGAGACCGTGCAGGGAATACAGTGGACAAGACTGTGGTTATGGATAAGAACGGTATTTCTTCTACGGATAACAATACCAATTTGGACACCGACTCTGCAGGAAAGATAAGTAAGAAAGCAGTGATTATTTCAGGCGCACCAACAGCAGGGATTACGAGTTCTGCTGCAGATGCTGCAAAAGCGGTATTGGATTCTAAAGAATTGAAACAGGTGGTAAATGGAAAGAATGTTGATATTACTCTGAAAGTGAAGAACATCGATAGTACGGTGAGTCAGAGCGAGAAAGAGTTGATTATCGCAAATCTTCAAGGGTATACATTGGGGCAGTACTTAGATTTCTCGGTATTTAAGACCATCAATGGTAGCCCGGAGAAACAAGTTTTCAATTTGAGCAAAAATATATCAATCACAGTAAATATACCAGAGCGCTTGTTGAGTACGGATTCTTCTAGACGAAGAGAGTTTGCAATGCTCCGTGTACATAATGGAGAGGTTGAGTTTTTGGGAGACCAGGATTCCGTGGCAAGTACAATTACTGTATTTTCCAATAAGTTCTCTACCTATGCGCTTGTATACAAAGATAGGAAGAGTTCTTCCACAGGTACAAAGGTATCTGGAGTGAGTAACAAGACTTCAAAGCTTGGTGGAAGTTCCGGTAATGGTGGAGGAGGCTCTCCAGCTACCGGTGATTCATCACCGATTGTTGCAATGATCGTTGTATTGGTTATTTCTTTTGCGGGAATAATAACGATGATTGTGATAAAAAGAAAAATGAAAAGGAATGGAGCAAAATGAAGCGTACTAGATTAAAAGACAGAGACCTACCGGATTATACCAGAGGAGAGGAAATATTTAACATGGTATCCCATATTGTAGGTGGGGCGTTGGCAATCGCGGCGTTGGTGCTTTGTGTTATCTTTTCGGCGCTAAAAGGCGATGCATGGAGTGTTGTTGCATCTTCGATATACGGGGCAACGATGGTAATACTATATACGATGTCTAGCATTTATCATGGGTTAAAATCGGATATGGCAAAGAAAGTATTTCAGATCATTGATCACTGTACGATTTATTTTGTCATAGCAGGCACGTATACCCCCATTACATTGGCGGGGCTACGAGTAAATCATCCAGCCATTGGTTTTGTGGTATTTGGAATTGTGTGGGCGTGCTGCCTGACGGCAGCAACGTTCACCGCCATTGACTTGGAACGATATAAGAAGATGGCGATGATTTGTTACCTAGGTATGGGTTGGTGTATTATATTCTTCATTAAACCAACGATAGAGGTGCTGGGACTTGGTGGAATTGTGTACCTAGCTACCGGAGGTATTGCCTATACCCTGGGTGCAATACTGTATGGAATTGGAAAAAGAAAGCGATATTTTCATTCGTTATTCCATCTATTTGTCATCGCAGGAAGTGTGTTACATTTCTTTATGATTTTGTTTTATGTTATTTTGTCGTAGTTGTTTGTTATGGTAGACAACTACGAGGAAAATATAAATGTGAAAGAACAGGAAGGAGTTAATCATGGTAGTAGAACCAAAAGTAAAAGGTTTTATTTGTACAACAGCCCATCCGAAAGGGTGTGAGGAGAGTGTAAAGAGACAGATTGAATATACAAAGTCAAAGGGGAAAATCGATGGACCGAAAAAAGTGTTAGTCATCGGGTCATCTACTGGCTACGGTCTCGCTTCTCGAATTGCAGTTACTTATGGATATGGAGCAGACACAATTGGTGTAGCGTTTGAAAGGGAGTCCAATGGAAAACGTACTGCAACTGCGGGCTGGTATAATACCAAAGCATTTGAAAAATTAGCAACGGAAGATGGCTATGTTGCAAAATCCTTTAATGGAGATGGCTTCTCAAAACAAATGAAAGAGGATGTTATTTCTTACATAAAGGAAGAGTTTGGCCAAGTGGATATGATTGTGTATAGTATGGCGGCACCAAGACGTACGATGGAGGATGGAACCACTGTTACCTCTGTGTTGAAAACCGTTGGTGCACCATTTACCAATAAAACCCTTGATTTGAGAAATAATGAAATCAAAGAGGTTACTGTGCCAGAGGCAAATGAGGAGGAAATTCAGGCAACCATTCAGGTTATGGGTGGAGAGGATTGGCGAGAGTGGATCCAAGCATTGAATGATGCAGGTGCAATTAAAGAAGGTGCGATTACTTTGGCATATTCTTATATTGGTCCAGTTGTAACCCATGCAATTTATAAAGAGGGAAGTATTGGGCAAGCAAAAAATCATTTGTATGACACATCCGTGGCGCTTACAAAGGATTTTGCCGACATCGGTTTAAAAGCTTACATATCCGTGAATAAAGCATTGGTAACACAGTCAAGTGCAGCGATTCCAATTGTTCCGTTGTATATTTCTCTTCTTTACAAAGTAATGAAGGAAGTTGGACTACATGAAGGTTGTATTGAGCAGATGGATCGTTTGTTCCGTGATAAACTGGTTGGAGAAGTAGAGACCGATGCAGAAGGTAGAATTCGTTTAGATGACTACGAAATGCGAGAGGAAGTTCAGAAAAAGATTGCTGAGGTATGGGATACGGTGGATTCTGAGACAATCGATGAATTGGCGGATATCAAAGGATATTGGGACGAATTCTATAATATGTTTGGTTTCGGATACGATAATGTGGACTACACAGAAAATGTAGAAATTTAGGGAGGATTTTCCCCTCTAAAAAAGAAGGACATGGCAATTTGCGATGTCCTTTTTTGATGTCTCGAATTTGAAAAATCAGTTGAAAAAAATGCGTATATAAGATATACTTATCTTATATGGTTATGTGGTTTTTGCGTGTTTTTATTTTGGGATTGGAGGGGTATCATGAAGCTAGAATTTTTGGGTGCTGCACACGAAGTTACAGGCAGTTGTCATTATCTTGAAATTGGAGATAAAAAACTGTGTGTAGACATCGGGATGGAGCAAGGGCAGAATTTGTTTGAGAACCAGGAGATACCGGTAAATCCTGCGGAATTGGATTATATATTGCTTACTCATGCACATATTGACCATACGGGATTGCTCCCTATGTTATATGCAAGGGGATTTCGAGGTAGAGTGTATGCAACGAAAGCAACAGCAGATTTAAGTGATATTATGTTGCGAGATAGTGCTCACATTCAGCAATTTGAGGCAGAGTGGAGAAATCGTAAGGCGCAACGTTCGGGAAGAGAGCAGTACGTGCCATTGTACACAATGGAGGATGCCATTGGTGCGATACGATTATTGGTGCCTTGTGAGTACGATGAGAGAATTACCTTGAGCGATGAGGTTACCATTCGGTTTACGGATGTAGGTCATTTGCTTGGATCTTCTTCCATTGAGATATTTGCTACCGAAGGGAACGAGAAAAGAACGATTGTTTTTTCGGGGGATTTGGGCAATAGCAACAAGCCAATTCTAAAAGATCCGGCATACACAAAAAGTGCTGATTACGTTGTGATGGAATCTACTTACGGAGATCGTTTTCATGGCGGTACTCCAGATTATGCAGGTGAGATTGCAAAGATTATCGAGATGACATTCCAGAAAGGTGGTAATGTTGTAATTCCAGCCTTTGCAGTTGGAAGAACGCAAGAACTGTTGTATTTTATTCGACAGATTAAAGAGCAGGGGTTAGTGAAGACCAATCCGGACTTTGAAGTATATGTGGATAGCCCGTTGGCAGTTGAAGCAACCAATATATTCGGAAAAAATGTGGAGCGTTGTTTTGATGAAGAAGCCAGAGCGCTTGTGAATAAAGGGATTAATCCAATTGGATTTCCTGGATTAAAACTGGCGATTACCAGTGATGACAGTAAGGCAATAAACTTAGATGCAAAACCAAAAGTGATTGTTTCGGCATCGGGGATGTGCGAGGCGGGGCGTATCCGACATCATTTAAAACATAATCTTTGGCGCAAGGATAGCACGATTGTGTTTGTGGGGTATCAATCTCGGGGTACATTGGGCCGAAATTTATTAGAAGGCGCAGAAAGCGTACGCCTTTTTGGTGAAACGGTTGAAGTCCAGGCGGACATTGTTACGGTTTCCGGAATAAGTGGTCATGCAGATAAAAATGGGCTTATTGACTGGGTTCATGGCTTTGATGAAAAAAGACCAAGTCATGTGTTTGTAGTACATGGCGATGATTCGGTATGTGAGAGTTTTTCCACATGTCTGCGTGAGGAATATGGATATTCCTCCAGTGCACCGTATAGTGGTAGTGTATTTGATTTGATTCGTGGTGAATATGAATATGTGGCAGATCCAGTCTATCTGAAGAAGAAAGAGACTGCCAGAAAACGTGCTATGGATGTATTTGGACGCTTGCTTATGGCAGGTGAACGATTGATGGCCGTTATTCGTAAAAATGAAGGCTTAAGCAACAAGGACGTTGCAAAATTCACAGATCAGATTAATTCATTATGCGACAAGTGGGATCGATAAAATATGAAATTGTGTGGTAAGAAATACCATATAATATATAAATTAAACTTTAGGAGGGTATTACAATGAAATTTTTTGTTGACACAGCGAAAATTGAGGACATTAAAAAGGCAAATGATATGGGCGTGATTTGTGGTGTAACTACAAACCCATCTTTGATTGCAAAGGAAGGCGGAAGAAGTCAGGAAGATGTATTGACTGAAATCGCTTCTATCGTAGACGGTCCAATCAGTGGAGAAGTTAAGGCAACAACAGTAGATGCAGAGGGTATGATTGCAGAGGGTAGAGAGATTGCAAAACTTCATCCAAACATGGTTGTTAAAATTCCAATGACAGTAGATGGCTTGAAAGCTACAAAAGTATTGGCTTCTGAGGGAATTAAAGTAAATGTTACATTGATCTTTACAGCAAACCAGGCACTTTTGGCAGCAAAAGCAGGTGCAGCATTTGTTTCTCCATTCTTGGGACGTTTGGATGACATTTCTGAGCCAGGTATTGACTTGATCGAGAGTATTTCTGCTATTTTTGCAAACTATCCAGAAATCGATACAGAAATCATCGCAGCAAGTGTACGTAATCCAATTCACGTAACAGATTGTGCTTTGGCTGGTGCAGATATTGCAACCGTACCTTATGGGGTTATCGAGCAGATGACAAAACATCCACTTACAGATCAGGGAATCGCAAAATTCCAGGCTGATTATAAAGCCGTATTTGGAGAATAAATATTTCGCTTTGTGAGATATTGATAGTTGAACTATAATAATGTTAAAGGAGTATGAAATATGAATACGTTAGAATTGAAAAAAATGGCTAACGAAGTTCGCAAAGGCATTGTGACTGCTGTGCATAGTGCAAAGTCTGGTCATCCAGGTGGTTCTCTTTCAGCAGCAGACATTTACACATATCTTTTCTTTGAAGAACTTAATGTGGATCCTAAGAATCCTCAGAAAGCAGATCGTGACCGTTTTGTTCTTAGTAAAGGACATACGGCACCAGGATACTATTCCGCATTGGCACATAGAGGATTTTTCCCAGTAGAGGACTTGACTACACTTCGTCATACTGGTTCTTATCTTCAGGGACATCCAGATAAGAAACATATCCCTGGAGTGGATATGTCCAGTGGTTCTCTTGGACAGGGAATCTCCGCAGCAGTAGGAATGGCATTGTCTGCAAAACTTAGTGGAGAAGACTATCGTGTGTATACACTTCTTGGTGATGGTGAGATTCAGGAAGGACAAGTATGGGAGGCAGCTATGTTTGCCGGACATCGTAAATTGGATAACTTTGTTGCTATTGTTGATAACAATGGTCTTCAGATTGACGGTGACATCGCAGATGTTTGTTCCCCATATCCAATCGATGAGAAATTCAAAGCATTTGGATTCCATGTAGTTACTGTGGATGCACATGACTTTGATGAGCTTAGAAAAGCATTTGATGAAGCAAAAGCAACCAAGGGAATGCCTACTGCCATTATTGCAAAGAGTGTAAAAGGTAAAGGTGTATCCTTTATGGAGAATCAGGCTAGCTGGCATGGTACTGCTCCAAACGATGAGCAGTATGCACAGGCTATGGCAGATTTAGAGAAAGTAGGTGAGTCCCTGTGAGTGAAGTAAAGAAGATTGCAACTCGTGAGAGTTATGGAAATGCACTTGCAGAGCTTGGTGCAGAATTTGAAAATCTTGTTGTTTTGGACGCAGACCTTGCAGCTGCGACAAAGACAGGTGTATTTAAGAAAGCGTTCCCAGACAGACATATTGACTGTGGTATTGCTGAGTGTAATATGATTGGTATTGCAGCTGGACTTGCTGCTACTGGAAAAATCCCATTTGCAAGCTCCTTCGCAATGTTTGCGGCAGGACGTGCATTTGAGCAGGTTCGTAACTCTGTTGCGTATCCAAAATTGAATGTAAAAATCGGTGCGACTCATGCCGGTATTTCTGTAGGAGAAGACGGTGCAACACATCAGTGTAATGAAGATATCGCGTTGATGAGAACCATTCCAGGTATGGTTGTAATCAATCCTTCGGATGATGTGGAAGCAAAAGCTGCTGTTCGTGCTGCTATTGAACATGACGGACCAGTATATCTTCGATTTGGACGTTTGGCAGTACCAGTAATCAATGATACTGCTGACTACAAGTTTGAACTTGGTAAGGGTGTTGTATTGCGTGAAGGTAAAGATGTGACTATTATTGCATCTGGTCTTCCTGTGTCAGAATGTATGGCTGCAGCAGAGAAGCTTGCAGCAGATGGCATCGATGCAAAAGTAATTAACATTCATACAATTAAACCATTGGATGAGGAGCTTGTACTTGCTGCAGCAAAAGAAACTGGAAAAGTTGTTACAGTAGAAGAACATTCTGTAATCGGTGGTTTGGGAAGTGCAGTATGTGATGTGCTTTCTGAGAAATGTCCAACACCAGTTATGAAGATTGGTGTGAATGATGTATTCGGTGAGTCTGGCCCAGCGGTTGAACTCGTTAAGAAATACGGTTTGGATGCAGATAGCATCTATGCAAAAGTAAAAGAATTTGCAAAATAATTATATTTGCGCTAAAAAGCTCCAGGATTCATTCCTGGAGCTTTTTTATGTAACGCATTACTTGATTATTCAATGATAACACGATTTTTGCCATTTTGCTTTCCTTTGTATAACAATTTGTCTGCATGGTTGATGCATTTTTCAAAGGAATGGTCTTTATTATATGGTGCAATTCCAAAGGTCATTGTTATAGATAATGTATTCTCTTTGTAAGTGTTTTTCGTATGTTCTACCTCATATCGAATCTTTTCAGTAATGAGTTTCGCGTATTCAATGTCCGCATTGAGCAAAATTAGAATTTCCTCACCACCCCAACGGCAAGCGATGTGTTGTCCATTTAGATTTTTTAATATAATTTTAGCAACGGATTTCAACACGAGGTCGCCACAAGCATGACCATATTGGTCATTGATATGTTTGAAATCATCGATATCGCCCATGATAAAGCAATAATCTTTGTCAGAGTGCTCTAAGATGGAGTCAAGTTCTTCCGCCATACTGTGACGGTTTCTTAGTTTTGTTAGTTCGTCATAGTGAGCGAGATGATCCAGCTTTCGATTGGAAGTTAGCAACGCATATTCCTTTTTTCGAATCTCAATGGTGTGAAGCGAGGCGAAAAACATAACCATGAGTACAATAATCAAAATATTCATAACAGAAACCATAAAGGCAAAACTTTGTGTGTAATTTGTGTAAATTGGTCCGAATGCATATGTGTATAAGCGCATCATGATTGTAAGAAAAAGACTGATTAATCCAAGAATACTCGGCATTAATATTTTTTTTCGGATTGTCGGTGATATATAAGCAAAATAGTATGCTACATAGATCAATCCGATGTTGTACAGAGAAAAACCAAAATTCCATCCCAATGTTAAGGTTGCAAAGAAGGAATGAATGACAATCTCAAGAAAGCTACAAATAAGTACTAATGTAAATTTTTTTTGTTGAATCATTTTTTCTGCGGGTAGTGCATAGAAAAACACACTTAGTGTATTAAAGGCTACAAGCGAATAGCATCCGATGTACCAAAAGAGAAGTAGAAGGATGATGTGAACAACACCAACAGCGACTCTTGCGATTTCAAAACGGATATGATCGGTAATGATTTCTCTTCCATATAACACATTTTTAAAATAAGTAATCATGGGCAACTTCTCCTAATGTCAAAGTATTTTAATAAGTATATCACAGAAATCTCAAAAAAAAAACTCTTTTTATGAATTGTTTACAGTTGCGTTTCTATCGGGGAAACTATATAATAGGGAAAGAACATTTTGGAAAGTGAGGACGATAATGGAACAGTATATATGTAAGCCCATCGCGAGTGGCAATCGTTTTGAGGTGACGGTACCAGGGTCCAAAAGTATTACTAATCGTGCTCTTCTTATGGGAGCATTGGCGAAAGGAAAGTCGCGACTTCGTGGGGTGCTTTTTAGTGATGACTCCCGTGTCTTCATGAAGGCATTGGAAGAAATTGGATTTGAAGTAAATGTGAATACGGAAGATGCATCTGTGGAGATTATGGGGCTAGGAGGACAACTTCCGAAAAGTGAGAAAGAGCGTCAAGTGTATGTTGGAAGTGCGGGAACAGCCGCTCGTTTTTTGACTGCAATGTTGGCGTTGTCTGGGCAGAAGTATTTGGTGGATTCGTCGGATCAAATGAGAGAGAGACCGATGGAACCGTTGCTTCGCGCGTTGGAAGAGCTAGGTGCACAGATTGAATATTTGGGGCGCCCATATACCTTTCCATTTCGTGTTTTGGGAAGAGAAGAGAGAAATCCGGACAAAGTGGAGTTAAACATTGATGCTAGTAGCCAGTTTTTGAGTGCATTGCTACTCAGTGGTGTTATGTGTCAGGGGGGCGTGACGATTTGCTTGACGGGAAAACGTAACGCAAAGGCATATGTAACTATTTCCATGAAAATGATGGAAGAGTTTGGGGTTCGGACAGAGCAGATAGATGAAACCACATATCGAGTCCTGCCGGGACAGTGTTATGAATCAAAGGAATATCAGATTGAACCTGATGTTTCTGCTGCTTGTTACTTTTATGCCCTTGCAGCCATTACGGGAAATGAAGGAAAAGTTATGCATGTACATAGAACCACAACCCAAGGGGATATCAAATTCTTGGATGTGTTGGAGCGTATGGGATGTCAGTTGCGCGAGGAAGAGGATGGTATTGTGTTACGAGGTGTGATGCCGGGAGACAAGCTCAAAGGAATTTCGGTAAAAATGAGTGATTTTTCGGATCAGACCATGACATTGGCAGCCATTGCCCCATTTGCAGATGGTGAGATTGTCATTGAAGGAGTGGGCCACATTCGAAGGCAAGAATCGGATCGTATTCGTGGAATTGTGACAGAATTGCGTCGAATGGGAATTACTTGTGACGAGAGAGAAGATGGTATGACGATTTATCCAAGTGAGGTAAAGCCAGCTGTGATTGAGACCTATGAGGATCATCGTATGGCCATGGCATTTGCATTGACAGGTTGTCGTGCCGAGGGCATTGTTATTGATAATCCTATGTGTTGTAGAAAAACCTTTGAGAATTATTTTGAAGTATTGACAAAGCTTGATTTAACAACTAAGATGGTAACAGAGTAAAGTGCCTAACAGTGCGTTGGGCTTGGGTAAGCAATAGAATGATGGAGGACAAAATGAAAAAGTTAATTGATGGTTTAAAAGAAATTATGGAAGCGGGATTTGAGAAGGCAGGGTACGATAAAAAGTATGGTTTTGTATCCGTATCCAACCGTCCAGATCTTTGTCAATATCAGTGTAATGGTGCTATGGCTGCTGCTAAGGAGTACAAAAAGGCACCAATTCAGATTGCGAATGATGTGGTGGAAATTTTAAAAGAGGATGATGCTTTTGCAAGTATTGAAGCGGTAAATCCTGGTTTCATTAATATTGTTGTAAGTGGAAATCTTTTAGTGAAGATGGCAGCTGGTATGATGACAGAGGACAAGTTTGGTGTAGAGTCTCAGGGCGAGCCAAAGTCTATTGTTATTGATTACGGCGGACCAAACGTGGCGAAACCATTGCATGTGGGACATCTGCGTTCTGCGGTTATCGGTGAAAGTGTAAAACGAATTCATCGTTTTATGGGAGACAACATTGTAGGAGACGCTCATTTGGGTGACTGGGGACTTCAGATCGGTTTGGTTATTACCGAGTTGAAAAAACGTCAGCCAGAGTTACCTTATTTTGATGAGAATTTTGAAGGTGAGTATCCAAAGGAAGCGCCATTCACCATTGTGGACTTGGAAGAGATTTATCCGTATGCCAGCGGCTATTCCAAAGAACATGAAGATTATCTGGAAGAAGCACAGAATGCTACAGCGCAGTTGCAAGAAGGATGTCGTGGATATCGTGCTTTGTGGGAGCACATTCTTAACGTATCCATTGCAGACTTAAAGAAGAATTATGAAAAGTTAAATGTAGAATTTGATTTGTGGAAAAAGGAAAGCGATGCACAGCCATATATTCCAGATATGGTAGAAAAGCTGAAGGAAGATGGTCTTGCCTATATCAGCGAAGGTGCATTGGTTGTAGACGTAACAGAAGAGAGTGATAAAAAGGAACTTCCACCATGTTTGATTGTAAAGTCCAATGGTGCAACCTTGTATGCTACCACAGATTTGGCTACAATCGTGGAGCGTGAAAAATTGTTCCAGCCAGATGAGATTATTTACTTGGCTGACAAGCGTCAGTCCATGCATTTTACTCAGGTGTTCCGTGTGGCAAAGAAAGCGAAGTTGACGGGAGAGGATACCAAACTTAGCTTCATTGGATTTGGAACCATGAATGGAAAAGATGGCAAGCCATTTAAGACGAGAGATGGTGGGGTACTTCGTCTTCAGACACTTTGTGAGGATACCAACGCGGAAGTTTACAAAAAGATGATGGAGAATCGTGAGTACGACGAAGCAGAAGCAAAAGAGATCGCACAGAAGGTTGGTCTTGCGGCCATTAAGTATGGTGATTTGTCCAATCAGGCATCCAAAGATTACATCTTTGATTTGGAACGCTTCACTTCCTTTGAAGGAAATACGGGACCATATATTATGTATACCATCGTTCGTATCAAGTCATTGCTTGCAAAATACGAGCAGGCAGGTGGAGCTGTGGTAGCAAAAGGAGAACCAGACAAACTTTTGACACCGGAAAATGAAAGTGAAACAGGTTTGTATTTGGCGCTTAGCAAATTTGCAGATACAATGGAAAATGCATACAATGAAAAGGCACCACATAAGATTTGTCAGTTTATCTATGAATTGAGTGAGAGTTTCAACCACTTTTATCATGAGAATAAGATTTTGGCAAATGAAGATGAGGCAAGAAAGACTTCTTATATACAGCTGCTTGTATTAGTGAAAAATGTATTGGAGCAGTGTATTGATTTACTTGGTCTGTCTGCACCAGACAGAATGTAACCGCTGACAACGAAGTTGAAAGGTGGTGTGACCATGTTTGTGGGGCGAAAAAACGAGTTGGCTGGATTGAGAAAATGTTTTCAGCAATCCGGCATTCCGATAATTGTATTATATGGACGAGAAGGGCTTGGGAAGACGACGCTAATACGAGAATTTGCCAAGGAAGTGGCATGTGTTTACTATCTAGGACGTGAAATGTCCAGACAGGAGCAGAGACTCTCCTTTGATATAACGCTAAATGAAGTGGATGCTCGAGTGGCCCAGGGTGAAAAAGTCTGTCTTGTGATGGATGAGTTTGATCTCATGCAGAAAGGATATAAAGAATTTTTTGCGGAGTTTGGCCAACAGATGGTAAAGTCTGACTGGAACAATCATGTCATGATCTTGCTTGCTAGTTCTTCTGTGCAATGGATCGAAAATCAAATGGTAGCTGAGATGGGGGAATTTGCCACTCGGATCAGCAACTTTATGAAATTAAAGGAATTTACGTTTTTGGAAATGGTCAACCGGTTTCCAGATTGTTCTACCGAAGATTGTATTACAATATACAGCATTTTAGGGGGCGTGCCAGGGTATCTGGAACATTGGGACGCATCTAAAAGTGTGCGCGAAAATATTATCTCACTTATTCTGGAAAAAGATGGAGTTCTTCGTAAAGAGGCGACGCGATTTCTGAAAATGGGATTGCGTGAGTTGCCATTTTATAATACGATTTTGACGGTGCTGGCGGAGGATGAGCCGAAGTTAAATTATTTGTACAATCGTACAGGATTTAGTCGCGCCAAAATATCGGTGTACATTAAAAATTTGATTCAGTTGGATGTGGCGGAGAAATATTTTTCTTATGAACCAAAGAAGAAGGATTGTGCTCTGAAGGGACTGTATGGTATTTCTGACCAGTTTCTTCATTTCTGGTACAAATTTGTATTTCCCAATCAGTCTGCATTGGAATTTGGAGATGCCACTGGTTTTTTTGACACATATATTAAGGATGAACTTTCAAAATTTGTGGGCCAGACATTTGAAAAGGTGTGTAAAGAGTTTTTGGCTTTGATGAATCAGTATGGAAAATTGCGAGCGAATTTTGCTTTACCAGAAACCCTTTATGGAAAGGATGGTATGATTCCGATTGTCGCAGATAGTGAAAACGGGAAGCTTCTAATAGGAACGTGCAAATGGTCTGCGGAACCAATGAATCAAGAAGAATTTATGCGGTTGGTGCAATTAACCGAACAGATTGGTCAAGAAGTAGATTATTATTATCTGTTTTCCAAAGAAGGATTTACCAATGAACTTTGTGATATGGCAAAGGGAATGGACAATATCCATTTGGTTGATTTGGACAGTTTATAAGAAATGGAGAAAATTATGTATCGTGATACAGCAAGATTGATTATGTATGGAAATATCGGCGAGGATTCGATTTTAATGAACTTAAGTGATATTTTCAAGCGAATGGATGCGGATGTAGAGATGACAGAGAAAGAGTCCTACGTGCGAGAAATTTATAATGAAATTTATCGCTTATTGGAAGTTTCCACTACTTACGGCTTTGATCGAAATCTCTGGCAGTGTTATATTGCTTATCTGTTGGCTACCAACGAAAATCCATTTAGTGTGATTTGTGAGAAAGTTGGTGTGGACCACGAGAAAGAGACTACGGCTAGTGTGAATGAGATTGTGAAGATGGATATGCAGTGTTTCTATCATCTCTTTCATTATGATTTTAGTCGTGTAGAGGAGATGCTGTCAGTAAACTGTTTTTCTATATTGACGGATTATCATTCCATGGCAAAGGATGAAAATACATACAATAAAAGTGTCAGTGAAAAAGTAAAAGAATTGGCAGGGAAATTAGCTGAGGCAAAGGATGGACAAGGCTTCTTCACGATACTGACGGACTTTTATCAGCGATACGGTGTTGGTAAATTTGGATTGAACAAGGCCTTTCGTGTGGTACACGGCACGGATGGGGAGACCATACTTTCGCCCATTACTCACACTAGCGATGTATCCTTATCCCATTTGGTTGGCTATGAGATTCAGAAACAGCAGTTGATTGACAATACGGAGGCTTTTGTGGAAGGGCGCAAGGCAAATAACTGCTTACTCTTTGGTGATAGTGGAACAGGAAAATCTACATGCATCAAAGCGATTTTGAATCAATATTATGATAAGGGACTTCGCTTGATTGAGGTTTACAAGCATCAGTTTCAAGATTTGTCCAGTATCATCGAGCAGGTGAAAAATCGCAATTATAAGTTTATTATTTATATGGACGATTTGTCCTTTGAGGAATTTGAGATTGAATATAAATATTTGAAGGCGGTAATCGAAGGTGGTTTGGAAGTGAAGCCGGATAATGTGTTGATTTATGCTACGTCCAACCGCAGACATTTGATTCGAGAGACTTGGAATGACCGTTCGGATATGTCAAATGATGAGCTTCACCGTTCCGATACCATGCAAGAGAAACTCTCTTTGGTGGCACGATTTGGTGTTAGCATTAACTTCTCCAAGCCTTCGAAAAAGGAATTTGATGAAATTGTTCTTGGACTGGCGGCAGAAAATCCTGAAATTACATTGTCCAAGGAAGAAATTCTTTTGAAAGCAAATGCATGGAGCGTGAGAAATGGTGGCTTCTCTGGTCGAGTGGCAGAGCAGTTTATCACTCATTTAAAATCCATTACAATATAACAAAGAAGAAAGGACCCTTCTATGTTTGAGATGTTTTTTCCAGATGACACGGCAGAATCCACCTATGACATCGACTTTGAACAGTTGTATGAGGATGGATACCGTGGTATTTTGTTTGATATTGATAACACTCTTGTGGAACATGGGAAACCGGCAGATGCAAGAGCGTTGAAGTTGTTTGAGCGATTGAAAAACATTGGTTATGAATGTTGTTTGATTTCCAATAATAAAGAGCCGCGTGTTGCCAAGTTTAATGAAAAAATAGGCGTACATGCAATTTTTAAGGCCAATAAGCCGTTTTCCAAAAGTTATCTTTTGGGAATGGAGAAAATGGTCACCAACGAAAAAAACACGTTATTTATTGGTGACCAGCTTTTTACTGATGTGTGGGGAGCCAAGCGAATTGGGATCCGTAATATATTAGTAAAACCGATTGATAAGCGGGAAGAAATCCAGATTGTGTTAAAGCGATATCTGGAGAGGATTGTCCTAAATGAGTATGAAAAGAAAGAACATAAGAAATGATAAAACATGTAATGAAGGAAAATGAACTGGATGGCGTGTTGATCAGCACTCCTGCAAATATGCGAAGTCAAAGTGGTTTTCGTGGCGAGGGCATTGTATACATTTCGGAGACGATGCGACTTGTGTTCACAGATTCTCGGTATACCATTGCAGCCAAGGAAGAATGTCCGGACTTTGAAGTGATTCAATATAAGGGAAGTTTGTATGAAACATGGGTTACGGTGCTGGTGGAGCGTCTTTCTTGTTCTGCGGTTTCCTGCTTGACAATCGGGTACGAAGACGGAGATATGAGTGTCCGGACCTATCATAGTCTGGAAGAGCAATTGGCAAAACATGCCGTGGCATCGCTGAAATTGAAACCGTTGGGACGTGCTTTGGATCAATTGCGTCAGCAGAAGACAGAAGAAGAAATCCAGTGGATTGAGAAGGCAGAATGGATCGGCGACCAAGCATTTGAAAAAATATTGGCCACCATACGTGAGCATCGGGATGCGGACAAACCGCTGACGGAAAAGCAAGTGGCCGCCTATCTTGAGTTTTATATGAAAGAGCTTGGGGCGGAGGGCACTAGTTTTGACACGATAGCAGCCAGCGGTATTCATTCTTCTATGCCACATGCCATTCCGACGGACAAAGTGCTGGAGGACGGAGACTTTCTCACTATGGATTTTGGTTGTACCGTCAATGGGTATTGCTCAGATATGACAAGAACCATTGTGGTTGGAACGGCCAATGAAAAGCAAAAAGAAATCTATGAGGTGGTGCGTCAGGCACAGCAAGCGGCGTTGGATGCCATTCGCCCTGGAATGAAAGGGCGCGAAGTGGACGAAATAGCCCGCAATGTGATTTGTGAAGCGGGATACGGCGATTGCTTTGGACATAGCCTTGGCCATAGTGTGGGTTTGATGATTCATGAGACGCCATGCTTTGCGCCGAGAGACGAAGCGGAGATTAAGCCTGGAATGGTGATAACAGTGGAGCCAGGCATTTATGTAGAGGGATTTGGCGGTGTTCGAATTGAAGATGTGGTAGTGATTACCGAGGACGGGTGCCGAAATCTTACTCATTCAGAAAAATCCTTGGTAGAAATTAAGTAAAGGGGAAGGTTACAAATGAAACGACCTGAGATATGTATTCCGATTACGGATGTGACAAGAGATGAGATCATTGCAAGAGGAAGGGAATTTGCAGGATTTTCTGCAGAACTTGTGGAGTGGCGCATGGACTTTTTTGCTGGCTATGAGAAAGAAATTGTCAGTGTTGCAAAGGAATTGAAAACTGTATTAAAAGATAAAAAGCTGATCGTGACACTTCGAACCGAATACGAAGGTGGCGAAAAAAATGGAAGTCGTTTTGATTATGAGACGTTGCTGACGGCGTTGGTAACGGAAGAAGTGGCGGATTATGTGGATGTGGAGATTAAGCGTGACCAAGAAAGTGTAAAACAAATTATTGCGGCAGCAAAAGAGTCTGGGACCAAGATTATTGGTTCCTACCACGATTTTGAGAAGACTCCTTCTTGTGAAGAAATTGTGGCGCTGTTAGAAGAAGCAAAAGCGCTTGGGGCGGATATTGGAAAATTGGCATGTATGCCAGCGATGGATGCGGAGCAGGGAAAAACAGACGTGGAGACGTTGCTTGCTGCAACAGAATGTATGAAAGAAAAATATCCAGAGTATCCAATCATTACCATGAGCATGGGTGAACACGGAAAAGTGTCAAGATTGTACGGTGGTTTGTATGGTTCTTGTGTATCCTTTGGGTGTGTTGGGATAGCGTCGGCACCAGGACAGATTGAACTTTCTGAGATGAATGATGTGTTTGATAAGATTTATTCTGGCAAGAAGCATATCGCACTTATTGGCTTTATGGGAGTTGGGAAATCAACGATTTCTCGCGAACTTCGTCGACGTACAAGTCGCCCGGAATTCGATACCGACCGAATGATCGTGGAACAGGAAGGTTGTGCTATCTCAGAAATTTTTGCCCAGAAAGGGGAGCCGTATTTTCGACAATTGGAGACGGCACTGATTGATGAATTGGGACCACGTCCGGCAGGCATTATTTCTTGTGGAGGAGGTATGGCAATTCGGGACATCAATGTAAAGAAGCTTCGTGCCATCGGAGAGATTGTGCTTCTTACTGCGACACCAGAAACTATTTATGGAAGAGTAAAGCATAGTACCGATCGTCCGCTTCTCAACGGAAATATGAATGTTCCGTATATTAAAGGCTTGATGGATGCCCGTCGTCCGTTTTATGAAAAGGCTGCTACGGTAACGGTTTCCACAGATGGAAAAACGGTACAGGAAATTGCCACAGAGATATTGGCGTTGTGTGAGTAAAAGTTTTACTTGAAAAATATTACAGAATATAATAAAATAGTGAGTAGATGTACGAAAGTATTTTGTAATGGAATGCAGACTTGTTCTGCAGGATAAAAAAGTAGGAGGAACTGAACATGATTTCAGCAGGAGATTTTAAAAATGGATTGACACTTGAGATTGATGGTGTTGTATATCAGATTCTTGAATTCCAGCACGTAAAACCAGGAAAAGGAGCTGCGTTTGTACGTACTAAGTTAAAAAATATCGTAGACGGTGGTGCCGTTGAGAGAACTTTCCGTCCACAGGAGAAATTCCCACAGGCACACATTGATAAAAAGGATATGCAGTATCTCTATGCAGAAGGAGATATGTACAACTTCATGGATATGGAGACATATGATCAGATTGCATTGGCTGAGGAGAATATTGGTGATGCAATGAAATTTGTAAAAGAGAATGACATGGTTAAGATGGTTTCTTACAAAGGAAACATCTTCTCTGTAGAGCCACCAATGTTTGCAGAGCTTGAGGTTACTGAGACAGAGCCTGGTGTAAAAGGTGATACAGCGACTAATGTAACAAAACCTGCAACGGTTGAGACTGGTGCGATTGTAAACGTACCTATCTTCGTTAACCAGGGTGATGTGATTCAGATTGATACACGTACAGGTGAGTATTTGAAACGTATCTAATTTGGTGATTGAATCATTACAAAATAGGAAGTTGATTTCAAGAGGGTCTGAAAAGGACTCTCTTGATTTGCGTTTAAAAGAAAATATATTAAAACTATGTGAAGTAGTTTTAAAAACTGTATGGAATTATTTGGAGGAGTAGTAATGGCAGTTAAAATTATAGGAACGGGAAGCTATTTGCCGAAAAATGTGGCAGATAATCATTTTGTTTCTACGATTGTAAATACAAATGATGAGTGGATCAGTCAGAGAACTGGAATTAAAGAACGCCGTTTGTCCAGTGGAAGCAAGGAAGGAACGTCTTTCATGGCAGTGGAAGCGGCAAAGGCAGCATTGGAAAATGCGGGAGTAACAGCAGAAGAGTTGGATTTGATTATTGTTGCCACAGTCTCTGCGGATTCCTTTGTTCCAAGTACATCTTGTTATGTACAGGGCGAAATCGGAGCAATCCGTGCAACTTGTTTTGATTTGAATGCAGCATGTTCGGGTTTTTTGTTCTCCATGAATACAGCGAATGCATATCTTGAAATGGGAATGGCGAAAACGGCGTTGATTATTGGTGCAGAAACCCTTTCACGTGAGGTGGATTGGTCCGACCGAAGCACATGCATCCTTTTTGGTGATGGTGCAGGAGCTGCCATTCTTCGCAAAGAAGAAGGCGAAGGTGGAATCCTTGCAAGTGTTACTGGTTCGGACGGAAGCCAGGGAGATGTGCTGACTTGCAAGAGTCGTGGTATTCAGAACCCATTTTATAAGAGCAAACGAAAAAAAGATTATATTCAGATGGAAGGCCAGGCGGTATTCCGTTTTGCGGTCACCACTGTTCCAAAGTATATTAAACATCTTTTGAAGAAGACGGGATTGGAGGCAGATGATATTAAGTTCTATGTGCTTCATCAGGCGAACCGTCGAATCTTGGAGTCTATTGCAAAACGATTGAAGGTGGATATGGATAAGATTCCGATGAATCTTGACCATTACGGAAATACTTCTTCGGCAAGTATTCCAATTTTGTTGGATGAGATTAACCGCAATGACTTGCTTGAGCCAGGAGATAAGATTATCCTTTCTGGATTTGGTGGAGGATTGACTTGGGGAGCGACGTTAGTGGAGTGGTAAAACAAATTTTTTATAACAATAAAATAACAAATTCTACAAATGTTTGCAGGAAGGACACACTCTCGTTCGAATGGTCCATTTTGCAAACATTTTAGCTATTTGTAAATGCGGATTGTCTTATAACGGAATTATTTATATATTGCGCAAGATAAGAACTTAGAGCTTTGACTTTATGGTTGTTGATGATATAATAGACGTAGCATGTAAGCAAGGAGAGTAACGATGAAGAAGATTTTGATTCAAGGTGCGATGTTCAGCGAGATTTCTTATTATCTGGATCAGGAATGTTTTCAAGATGTAGAGGAAGTGGTAATCAATGGCTTCCCTTTTTATCGTGGGAAAATGGATGATAAGATTATCATCGTGCAGTTGACGAAGATGGGAACGATAAATGCAGCGATGGCCACTATGACAGCGTTATATGAGTTTCAACCAGATGTAGTAATCAACCAAGGAACGGCAGGTGCTCAGGTAAAAGAGTTGAGAAGCGGTGATATTGTTATCGGCAAGCAGGCGGTCAACGTACATTCGCTGGAAATGCCGGCAAGGGATTATGGCGAGGGCATTGAACCAAAAGAATGGGTAAAAATGCACACAGAATTTATCGATGCGGATGAAGAACTGGTACAATTATTTGGACGAGGAATTCCAAAGACAATCCAAGAAGGAAACGTGATTACAGGAATACTTGGCACAGGGGATTTGTTTAGTAAAGAAAAGGATCGAATCCTTTGGCTACATGCAACCTTTGGAAATTTGAGCGAGGATATGGAGTCCTTTGCGGTTTATCAAGTATGCAAAGAGTGCGGTGTGCCATGTGTGGCAATTCGCGTGATTTCTAATAATGAACTTCTAGGTGAGTCATTTGATTCTGCCACAGCGCAGGAATTGCAACGCTGTATCTGGGAAGTGGTAACTGAATATGAGAATAAGTGACAAGTATGAAGGCTTGTCACTTGTGTTATGTGTGGGAAATTAAATCCCCATTTCTTTTATCTTTTCATAGAATGCTTTTGCTAAGGCATCGTGTCCTTCTGCGGTTAGGTGTAGGCTGTCTTCCATAGAAGGTTCTGCATAGTCAGCTGCATCTAGGAAAGCGACACCGAGATGATTTGCTACTTTTTCCAGTGCATTTCCCAATTCATAAGAAATTTCTAGAGAAGCTTTTGGGAATGAGGATGCGTACTCCGAAGCCGGCATATTATTTCCGAGATGAATGGGGCTTACCAGAAGCACAGGAGCTTCACTAACATCTAGAATTGTCTTGGTAAGGCGATGAAGACGATCGGAGATTTTTTCCACAGATGGGGCAAATCTCTGTTTCATGTCATTGCTTCCTAGCATGAGAATGGTAAGATCGATGGGTTTATGGGTTTCGAGGCATGGAACGATGAAGTCCATACCATTTTTGTATGGTGCCAAAGGATCATCCAAGGAAGTGGTGCGACTGTTCAAGCCTTCTTCTAGAACGAGGTAGTCACCGCCAAGAAGGTTGGCAAGACGCCTTGTCCAACGTGTATTGTCATCGTAGCGACCGCCACCGGGGATAAAACCATGGGTGTTGGAATCGCCGTAGCATAAGATATGTTTCATTATTTTGATTCCTTTCAAAATATTGTTTTTTGTCCGTATATATATCGGCAGGTTTTAAAAAAGAAAAGAGGTATAAAATGATTGTATTAATTGCAGGAGCATCCCATACAGGGAAAACGAATCTAGCCCAGAAGTTGTTGGAAAAGTACCAATATCCATATTTATCCATTGACCATTTGAAAATGGGGTTGATTCGTAGTGGCTATACAAATCTAACGGTGGAAGATGACGAGGAATTGACAGAATATATGTGGCCGATTGTGCGGGAGATGATAAAGACCGCCATCGAAAATAATCAGAATCTGGTAATCGAAGGGTGTTATATCCCGTATGATTGGGAGAAAAGCTTTGCAGAGGAATATTTGCGAGAGATTCGGTATGTGTGTCTTGTGATGTCCCCAGAGTATATCGAGAAGCATTATGAGGATATCAAGAAGTATGCCAGTGTGGTGGAGGAACGCCTAGATGATAGTGGATTTACGAAAGAAATGTGTCTACAAGAGAACCAGCATGCGCTTGAAATGTGTGAGAAGCATGGGTGCAAATATGTGTGGATCCATGAGGCGTATGAGGTAGAAAAAGAGATGGAGAAGATTATTTGTACGAATTGTTGAATTTGGAGAGAAAAATGGAATCATTAGCTATATTAGAAATAAAAAACTATACGGATCAAATGAAAGTTCTAGAAAGAACTCATGCCAGAGCGGTGATATGTAAAAATAACAAATATGCCATGCAAAGAAGTAAACGGGGAGAATATAAATTCCCAGGTGGCAGATTGGAAGAGGGCGAAACACCAAAAGATGCGCTGGTACGAGAGATAAAGGAAGAAACTGGTTTATATGCTATTTCCAGTTCTATTCAAGAAATTGGTGAAATTACGGAAATTCGTCGGGATGTCTACGAGGAAGATACAAAATATATTTGTCATAGCTTGTATTACCGATGTGAGGTGGAAGAACAGATGGGGACGCCAACCCCCTCCCAGAATGAATTGGAAAAAGGATATGAATTAGTATGGGCAGAGTTGGAAGATATGATTCAGGAAAACAAAGCCTTGAATTTGGAGGAATCACGAATTCGAGATACGGTGTTTATGGAAATGCTGAGAGATGGGAAGGTATAGGAGGATACGGGATGAGTCTTGAATTGATTGAACAGATTACATATAATACAGAGGTTACGTTTTATAATATGGAAGTTGCCATGAAAACGTGCGACTGGGATTATGAGATTTGTGGAACACCTGCATGGCGCTATATGTATCATACGTTACACTCTTGTGATCGTTGGTATGATAATCCCTTTGTGTTTGAAGAACCAGAGATACATGTGCCCAATCTGGACAAGGTTGACATTGCGTGCGACCGAGTGTTGACGGAAGAGGAACTGTGGGGATATTATAAACAAGTAAAGGAGAAAACTTTGAGTTTTGTGGCATCATTATCGGATGAAGATTTGTATGAGAAGCCTGAGAAATGTGATCGAATACGTATGGATTTGATATACGCTCAACTTCGTCATTTCAATGTTCATATTGGAATCTTCAATGGGATAACGATAGCAAAGAAAGGCAAATATCCGATGGTGATTGGTGGACCACGCGAGGATTTTGAGAAGAACAAGGGGAAGCTGTATGACGAGTAAAAAGGTGAAAAGTGAAAGAATGCTAACAAACACACATATTAAATGGTTGTTTTTTGACCTTGGCTCCACCTTGGTTGATGAAACGAAATGTATTGAATATCGGATTAAAGAAACCTTGAAACAAAGCAATGCGCCTACTAAAGAGGTGTTTTTTGCATGTATGGAAAAGATGATAGCGAGCAATCGGTTGCCTTACAAAGATGCGGTTAAGGAGTTTGGTTTGGAGCAGATAAATTGGCCGAAGGAATTTGAGCAGTTATATGAGTCGGTTCCTGAGGTGCTACAGGCTTTGGCAGGCAAATACAAAATGGGAATTATCGCAAATCAGTCTCTTGGTTCTGAGGAACGTATGAGAAACTGGGGAATACTTGATTATTTTGATGTGATTGTTGCGTCGGCGGAGGCAGGTGTGGCAAAGCCAGATAAGCGAATCTTTGGATTGGCATTGGAAAAGTCAGGTGCTAAGCCAGAGGAATGTTGTATGATTGGAGATCGCTTAGACAATGATATCATTCCAGCAAAGGAAATGGGACTGCACACGATATGGGTTCGTCAAAGCTGGTTTGGAAAAGGAAATATAGAGTTGGCATCGGAAAAGCCGGATGTGATTGTGGATCGTTTGGAAGATATATTGGAATATTTGTGAGGTGAAAAGTATGATTGATCAAATCGTAACAGTAAAAGTGGATCGTCCGCTCGGCAGTTATCATCCGAAACATAAAGATATTTATTATCCAATCAATTACGGATACATAGAAGGAATTATGGCACCAGATGGAGAGGAACAGGACGCTTATATTGTGGGAGTGAATGAGGCCGTAAAGGAATTTACAGGAAAAGTAATTGCCATTGTCCATCGAGAAGATGACGTGGAAGATAAGTGGGTGGTGGCGCCGGAAGGGAAGTGTTTTTTGAAAGCAGAGATTGCTGAGTTGGTGAAATTCCAAGAACAGTATTTTAAGACTTGGATAGAGATGTGATATTGAGGGAAAATGTAATAAGTAAATGCGAGGGTCTGGTTTTAGGAAAATCAGACCTTTTTACATTAAATTATCCTTGTGTCGTCTCCTATAGAAGTGGTAAAATAAAGTCAAAAAAAGAGTTATGAAAAAGGAGGATACATGGTATGAAAAGAAGTAGAAGACGCATCAGTGTTCTTGTGATTTTGGCATTGTTTATCACTACGATATGGGCACCAATTCCACAGACCGTGAAGGCAGCAGAGACGACGGTGACGACCCAAGAGGAGTTTATGACCGCTTTGTCTCAAGGGAAAAGTCCGATTGTTGTGAATGGATCTATTACCATAGGGAATGAGGCAGATTCATCCGGCAAGATGAAACCAGTGACAATTCCTGCTGGGACAGTTATCAAAGGAACGGCGGGAAGTGATTTGAATGCACGATGTCCCATTCAGATAGGAGGGGATGGTGTTTGTTTTCAGGATATTGAACTAACATTTTCTTCTAGTTCAGCACTTGGTTCCGTTGCGCATCGAGAGATATTTTTGGCGGGATATGAGTTGACATTAGATAATGTTAGTACATATTTGGAGGGAGCAGGAGGAAACCTTGGAGGTTTAGGTGGAACGGAATCAGAATTGTTGCCTACCGTTTATGCAGGGGCATATGAAGGCACATCGATGATGGGAGATAATGCAACGTTGATTGTATTAAATGCAAACGTTGATACACAGTTTCAAGGGATTTATATGGGGCATGATGCGGGGATGGATAACAAAGTTCCTTATACAGGAGAGGCAACGGTTCAGTTAGATTGTCCATTTGTCGCTACCGAAGGAATCCATGTGGAAGAAAATACGAGTGCAGATATTACCATTATTGGAGCTGGGACTGCAATTGCTCCAGCGTTTTACGGAAATGATACTACAACACTTACCATTGATGCGTGTGTGACAACGGAAACAACAGTTGAAGGTGTGGGCAACATTATTTTGGATAATAATGCTTGGTTGCAGGCAAAGACTGCAGATCTGAACCATGTTACCGTTAAAAATGGAGCCTGCTTGGATTTTAGTGAATTGTCTGTGGCAACATCGTTGAAGAGTTTTACAGGTGTTTCTGAAAGCTTTACAACAGAGACAATGGGAATCTTGTCCCTAGATAAAGAAGGAAGTATGACCATAACTGGAAATGTGAATGGGGTTGCAACGTTTCAGACGGAAGGGCGTTCAGTACCAGGAATTGTGTATGATGGTCATGCATATATCAATGCGGGAGAACCAGATGAAGGAGAGATAAATTTTGTATTCCCTGAAAAAACAATAACGAATGGATTTGATTTGGAGTATCGTGAGGGGGCTTGGACGGCCGTAAGTACATATTTTGGTTTGGAAATTGGGGAAATCAAGGTAAATGAGGCACCAGAAAGTGTGAATATCGAGTCACTTATGGAAGATGGATCAAGTGAAATTCCGAATGAAACCGCTTATTTTTCAATTACGTGGTATGATAAAAGTGGAGAGCCATATAGCCATGAGGATGCAGAGATAAATTATTTGTATCAGTATGATTATGTAGTTGCAATCAAGACAGAGTATTGGCAAAGTGAGGACGCAATGGTTGCAGAAAAAACAGACTGGGGAAATCCTGTGTATCTGATGAGTAAAGAAGATCAGTCTGGAAAGTATTATCTGTATGCGGAGGAAGGTGTGCAGACAGGAGAGTATACCTTTTTATTCCTTTCCAAGTATTATGATATGGACAATCCACCGGTGACAGTGGGAGATGTAAAAGATTTGAGTGATAATGTTTTGGCAGAATGTCGTGTGATTTTTTATGATTCTGCAACGGGAGCACCAACACCGACGCTTGCTCCAACGGCAACCCCAGAGCCAACAGTGGTTCCGACAGCGCAACCAACAATGGCCCCAACGGCGGTTCCAACAGTGCCACCAACCATGGCTCCGACAGAAGCGCCAATAGTGACGGCAGAACCAACGATAGAGCCAACGATAGAACCAACAATAGCCCCAACGGCGGTTCCAACAGTGCCACCAACCATGACTCCGACAGAAGCGCCAATAGTGACGGCAGAACCAACGATAGAGCCAACAGTACCACCGACGATAGCACCAACAGTAGAGCTAGAGCCATCCCAAACGGTGGAGCCAGTAATACCACCATCTGTTCAACCTACGGCAGAACCAAAAGATCAAATGGTAGCTACACGACTTAAGGCAACGAAAGTGACAAAGTTGAAGGCCGGTAAGAAAGCTCTACAAGTGAAATGGAAAAAGATAAAAGGTATTACAGGCTATGAGATCCAGTATTCAACAAAGAAAAATTTCAAAGGAAAAGCCACAAAGAAGAAGACGGTTCGTGGCAAAAACACATTGTCAGTAAAAGTAAAAAAGAAAAAGCTGTATTACGTACGAGTACGAACCTATAAAAAGGTCAAGGTGAGTGGAAAATACATGAAGCAATATTCGAAGTGGTCAAAGGCAAAGAAAGTGCGAATGAGGTAATCGAGCATTGCCATTATGTATTACCAATGATACAATAATAGAAGAAAGGTGAAAGGAGAAAGTTTATGAGAAACAAAGGATTTAAACAACATAAAAAGTTATCCATTATACTGATATTTTCGTTGGTTGTTGGAATGTTTCCAGCGGGAACAACATGTGCTGAAAAAGAAGATAGTGGAATGGAGAGTGTAGCGATTCAAGAGTCAGCAACACAGGAAAATATGGGTGTAATGCCTGTGATAGAGACAGGGACAGTAGAGTCGCCGGATGTGGAATCGTCAATTATCGAAACAACACCGCCGCCAGTGGTGCCGACGACAACGCCAGAACCTACAATGGTACCGACTGCCACCCCAGAAGTAACATTGGCACCGGTAGTAACGGCAATACCGGATCCGACGATAAGACCGGAAGCAACATTAGTTCCAGAAGAGACCTTGTCCCCAACGGTGGCACCAGAACCAACCTTGGCACCGGAGGAAACAGAGGCACCAATACCAAATCCAACGATGAGACCGGAAGCAACTATGGTTCCAGAAGAGACCTTGTCCCCAACGGTGGCACCAGAGCCAACGGTAATGCCAGAGGTGACTTTGGCTCCACAGGAGACAATGGAACCAACAGTAACTTTGCCACCAGTAGTAACGTCAGCGCCAACCCTGGCACCGACGATTCCGCCAGTTGCAGATTCTACTGTGTTAAGTAATCCGACAATTGAAAATACGATAACATCGTGGGATTGCATTACATTTGGACATGCAATGGTGGAGACAGGCGATGTTTCAGAACCGATGTATTGGCGCGTGCTTTCTGTGAGAAATGGAGAGGCATTGTTGATGGCAGATAAAATACTGACAAATACAAGTTATGACGATGCTGATACATTAAACTGGAAAAATAGTTCCTTGCGTAACTGGATGAATACAGAACTCATGAATTTGCTTTTCACAGAAGGTGAGAAGAATGATATTTTGTATACGGCGAATGTAAATCTAGGAAATGATTTTGGAGAAGCGGAGGAGGAAGAGGCGACATTAGATCAGTTGTATTTGCCTTCTATGGAAGAGATTTGCCGTGAAGAATATGGCTTTAGTAATCTTTTAGTGGAAAATTCCATGAGTCGAGTTGCCAAAATGGAAAATGGAACATCGGCAGATTGGTGGCTTCGTAGTGCAGGGTATACAAGTGAGCAGGCATCTTATGTGACTGCAGCTGGAAGTGTACAATATACAGGAGCGGATAAGGGAGAAGAGAAGGGGATTCGCCCAATGCTTCGGATTCGCTTATCTTCGGTATATTGGCGTTATGTAGGGAAGATACAATCGGATGGAAAAGTGATTTTGCCAGTGGTTGAAACACCAGCACCGATAATGCCACCAGCGAATACGGAACAAAATCCTCCAGCAAGTGTTGCGACACCAGCACCAGTTGTTACAGCGGCACCAAATTTGTCTAGTAAGAGAGTTAAGAAACCAGCAAAGGTTACATGGAAAAAGAGTAAGAAAAAAGCCAAAAAGAAGATAAAACTTTCTTGGAAAAAAGTGAAGGGAAGCAAAGGATATCAAGTTCGATATGCAAAGAAATCTTCTTTTAAAAAGGCAAAAACAAAGATGACAAATAAAACGTCTATGACGATTCAAAAACAGAAGAGTAAATTCACACTTATTAAGGTACGTGCATATCGCCTAGATGGTAAGAAAAAGGTGTATGGCGCATGGAGTAAGGTGAAGAAAATACGTTGGAAATAGAATAAACAAAAAGAAGTAATAGTCACAGGAACACAGTTTGGTGGTGTTTCTGTGACTTACACTTTTTATAAACAAAGGAGGATGATTTTGACAGGATCTAAAAAGGAGAGTACATTGAAGTTTTATGAAAATGCTGGATACAATCGAAGGGAATAATTTAAAATTGCTCTTGTAACCTGTGCGAATCTGTGATATCATAACACTAATCAGTTAATAATTCGGTGAGCAAGATGTCCAGAATCTTTCGTATATATCAAATAAATCAATTACCTTGCTCAAAATTCCAGTAACAACAAATGAGCAGGGTTTTTCTTTTGTATGATGTCGT
>JAZNJZ010000001.1:0-29691 GCA_045578325.1 Eubacterium sp. | reverse complement strand
AAAGGAGGAACAATCATGGATATTATGGCAAATTATAAAAGATGGTTGGAGCAGGTCACAGAGGCAGACTTGTTGGAGGAATTAAAAAGCGTAGAGGGGAATGAAGAGCAGATCAACGATCGTTTTTATCGTGAGTTAGAGTTTGGTACCGGTGGTCTTCGTGGTGTCATTGGTGCAGGAACTTACCGCATGAATATTCATACAGTAGCCAAAGCAACTCAGGGATATAGCAATTATTTGAAAAAGGTGAAGGCAGAGCCAACCGTGGCCGTTGCCTATGACAGCCGAATCAAATCCGATGTGTTTGCTATGACAGCAGCAAGTGTATTTGCTGCAAATGGTATCCAGGTTCATATTTATCAGGAATTGATGCCAACCCCTGCTCTTTCTTATGCGGTTCGTGCATTGAACTGTGATGGTGGTGTCGTAGTGACAGCAAGCCACAATCCAGCAAAATACAATGGATACAAAGTATATGGAGCAGATGGTTGTCAGATTACATTGGAAGTGGCTGAGGCGATTTTAAGCGAGATTGACAATGTAGATGTGTTTGATGATGTTAAGAAGATTGACTTCGAAGAAGGACAAAACAAAGGTTTGATTCATCTCATTGGTGAAGATGTGGTTCGTGGATTTATCAATGCGGTTTCAGAGCGTGCTTTGAATCCACAGGAGATCGATAAGGACGTTTCCATCGTATATACTCCATTGAACGGAGCAGGACGTTATTGTGTAACAAGATGTTTGAAGGAGAACGGTTATACACAGATTACGATTCCAGCAGAGCAGGAGATGCCAGACGGAAACTTTACCACATGTCCATATCCAAACCCAGAGATTCGTGAAGCGTTGGAAGTTGGTTTGAATAAAGCAAAAGAAGTGGGAAGTGACCTTCTTCTTGCCACTGACCCGGATTGTGACCGTGTTGGTGTGGCAGTGAAAGATGGCGATGATTATACATTGATTTCCGGTAACCAGATGGGAATCTTGCTGTTCGATTATATTTGCAAGACTTATGTGGCAAACGATACGATGCCAAAAGATCCTGTTGCCGTTACAACCATCGTGTCTACAAAGATGATTGACAAGATTGCAGCAGATTATGGTGTAGAAGTTAGACGTGTGTTAACCGGATTCAAGTTTATCGGTGAGCAGATTGGATTTTTGGAAGCAGACGGTGAGGCGGATCGTTATATCTTCGGTTTTGAGGAGAGTTATGGATACTTGAGCGGTAGCCATGTTCGCGATAAGGACGGAGTTAATGCAGCCCTTTTGATCTGCGAGATGTTTGCACATTATAAAGCCAAAGGCCTTTCTTTAGTAGACGTATTAAATGGATTGTATGAGAAATATGGATACTTCAAAGAGGCATTGCAGTCCATTACCTTCGAAGGTGCCAGCGGAGCTAAGAAAATGGCTGAGTTGATGGATTCTCTTCGCAAGAACCCACCAGCAGACATTGCGGGATTCAAAGTAGTTGGTGTGAAAGATTATGCCCAGGGTGTTGGCGATTTGCCAAAATCCAATGTGTTAGAGTTTAATATGGAAAATGATGTGAACGTGCTTGTTCGACCATCTGGTACAGAACCAAAGATTAAGATGTACTACTTGGTAAAAGGAGACAGCGAGAAGGCAGGAGCGGATATCGTAACTTCTTTGGAGGCATATTTTACAGAGGTTTGTAAATAAATTATTGAATGGAATCAAGATAGGAGAGAGAATATGATATACGGTGTTGTACTGGCAGGTGGAGTGGGAAGCCGCATGGGAAACATAGGAAAGCCAAAACAATATCTTCTCATCGGGGAGAAACCAATTCTGATTCACACGCTGGAAAAATTTTATATGCAGAGTGAATTTGAAAAAGTGCTGGTTTTGTGTCCGGCAGAATGGCTGAATCATACGAAGAATCTTATTAAGAAGTACGTAAAAGATACGGAGCGTGTCGTTGTACTTCAAGGTGGAGATACACGAAATGAAACAATCATGAATGCCATTGACTATATCGAAAGTCAGGGGCATCTGGATGATGATACCATTATCGTAACACATGATTCGGTGCGTCCATTTGTGACACAGCGTATATTGGAAGAAAATATTCAGTATGCCAAGGAATATGGTGCTTGTGACACAGCGGTGGCTGCGACGGATACCATCGTGTGCAGCGAGGATAATGTGATTATCAGCGATATTCCAGAGCGAAGAAAAATGTATCAGGGGCAGACGCCTCAGACATTTAAAGCGCTGAAATTAAAGAATCTTTATCAAGGATTAACCGAAGAGGAAAAAGCGCTTCTTACAGATGCGGCAAAGATTTTTGTGATGAAAGGCGAAAAAGTGCATATTGTAGACGGAGAAGTGTTTAATATTAAGATTACGTATCCGTATGATTTGAGAGTAGCAGAGGCTTTGTTGAAAGGTGAAGAAGACATATGTTAAATGCAGTGTATCGATTGGTGGCGCCGCGACGATTTGAAATTGAATTTACCGACATTGATCTGTGTGGGGAAAAGGTAATTGTTCAGCCGACGCATTTATCAATATGCAATGCCGACCAGAGATATTATCAGGGAAAGCGTGCAGATGATATTTTAAAGGAAAAGTTACCAATGGCATTGATTCATGAAGGAATCGGCAAAGTTGTATACGATCCCAAAGGGGAGTTTCAGGCGGGAGAAATGGTTGTTATGATTCCCAATACACCGGTTTCCACAATGGAGGATGCCAATGTTGAAATTGCGGAGAACTATCGAAGAGATTCTAGATTCCGTGCCAGTGGATTTGATGGATTTATGCAAGACGTGGTGGATATGCGTCGCAATTGCTTGGTTCGTCTTCCGGAAGGGATGGATCCTTGTGTGGCAGCATTTACGGAGATTGTGTCCGTAAGCGTGCATGCGTTGCTGCGTTTTGATAAAATTGCCCACAAAAAACGGGAGACCATAGGTATATGGGGCGATGGAAATCTAGGATATATTACTGCTGTGTTTTTCCGGGCAATGTTTCCGGAAAGCCGACTCTATATATTTGGTTTGAATCGTGATAAATTATCGGATTTTACATTTGCAGAGGATACGTTTTTGGTGACAGATATCCCTGAATGGGTGTCTGTGGATCATGCGTTTGAGTGTGTAGGTGGAGAGGGTTCCCCGAAAGCCATCAACCAGATTATCGATGTGATACAGCCGGAGGGGACCATTTCCATTCTTGGTGTATCGGAGAATCCGGTGTCCATTAACACGCGTATGATATTGGAAAAAGGACTTCGCATGTTTGGAAGCAGTCGAAGTGGCCGGGTGGATTTTGAAAAGACCATAGAGTTATATCAAGAACATCCTGAGATTGTGGAATATTTGCAAAATGTGGTGGGGGCAGTGTTCAAAGTCAAGACCATAGAGGATATGAAGAGGGCATTTGAAGCTGACATTCATAAAGAGTTTGGAAAAACGATTATGGAATGGATGTAAGTTAAGTATTTTTTGGAGGTACAGATGAAGTACGGTGGTTTTTTTGTCAACGACTTTTGGAAAAAAGAGAATAAACTTTGCTTGAACTGCGCACAGGAGATTCCGTCTGCGCAGGATTTTGTGATTCTCTTGGTTGACGTGGTGACAAAAAAAGAAATCCAGTTTTCTCATGAGGATGTGGTGATTTCAGGAGATATGTTGGAATTGACGCTATCTTCTTATTTGGATACTTTGCTTTTGGAGCAAGGGAGATGGGAAGTGTATCTCAAGACAGAGCGCATGATGTACCGTTTTGAATCGGTTATGAATAAAGGTCATAAGCGGTATCCGAATGGCAAAAAAGTAATGCCATATAAGGCGAAAAAGCCAAAAAATCCGTATGATATGTCCAGTCAAGTGAAGGATGCATTTGTGGGTGAGGATGGAGAACTGTCTTTGTTGCCTCGTTATACAAAGGATGGGCAGATGATGTTCCAGATTCTTCCAACGAAGGAGATTTATTTGCATCGTTATTTCTTGAAAGTGCAGAAGTTGGACTTAGTAGAGGATCAGATTACTTTGGTTTTGGGAAAAGAAACCTTTGGATTTACTGTGAAAAAGATTCAAATGTCTCTTCGTGGAGCAACAAAACGCGAATATTATATGGAACAGGTGGATGAGTTGGTTTATCACATACCAGTCGATGCGGTGGATTGGCATCCGTTTTTCTGGGATATTTTCGCGGAAGTAGAGAAAGATGGAAAGTGCTACAAGCTGAGACTTCGTAATTACAAAAAAGGATTTGGCGGAACCGTTCGGAAGCGCATGGGAGATAATTATTTGTTCTCGTATTGTACACAGAATGATAATATTATTTTGTATTATCGTCCGTATAGTGAATACGATGAAGAAAAATATCGAAGACGCGAGAAATTGGCGGTATTTTTGTATCGTATGTTTAAGCCATTTTGGGATATGCGTGGCATCGTTCTTTTGTATGAGAAGTTCTGTAAGTGTGCCCAGGATAATGCATATTATATGTTCTTGTATTATATGAACAAGGGCGGAAGAGATAAAAGAAATACGTATTATGTTATTGATTCCAGAGAGCCGGATGTGAAGCAATTGGCGGGATATGAAAAAAATGTTCTGGAGTTTATGAGTTTGAGACATATGATATATCTTCAGGCGGCAAAGTTGCTTATGTCAACGGATTCCATTAAACATGCGTATCAGTGGCGAGGAATCAACACGCCGATATACGATAAGATGGTAACAAAAAAGAGTGTTTTCCTGCAACATGGTGTTATGGCCCTGAAAAAGGTGGAGTACATTTATCGCAAATCAGGTGGAAATAAGACCGATTTATTTATTGCATCTTCACCGATTGAGCAGAAGATTATTTCTGAATATTTTCGATATCGTAAACAAGAAATTCCGATTACCGGTCTTGCTCGTTGGGATGCATTGAAGGATAAGCAGAAAGAAAACGTGATTTTGTTTATGCCTACTTGGCGTAATTGGATTATGGAAGTTGGAACGGACCAGTTCTTACAGACAGAGTATTATCAGACATATATGGAGATTTTAGGCTCCAAACGTTTGGATGCAATGTTAAAGAAATACAATACCAAGATGGTATTTTGTATGCATCCAAAATTCCGAGAGTTTATCGGTGAATTCAAGACTGCCGGAGAGCACATTCAGTTGTTTGACTATAGTACAAAACCGATCAATCAGCAGTTGATGGAGGCATCTATGATGGTAACGGATTATAGTAGCGTTTCCTGGGATATGTATTATCTGGAAAAGCCGATTATCTTTTATCAATTTGACTATGAACGTTATATGGAAGCCCAGGGAAGTTACATCGATATGACCACGGATCTTTTTGGCGATCGTGTAGTTACGAATGAAGCATTGATGGAACAATTGGAGTACTATATGTCCAATGGATTCGTAGAAAAGAAAAAGTATGCGGACATGCGCGAAGAGATTTTGCCATGCCGCGATGGTCAGCATTGTAAACGAATTGATCAGGCGATACAGAACCGTCTATTTGCAGATGATAATGATTGATATCTGATCTTCAACGCATGGATGCAGGCAGGATCAGAAGGGAGATTCCGATGAAGGATAAAATGATTCAAAAGGTTTTATTTAATGAAAATGGAGAACTGAGCTGGGAATTGGTTGAGGATGCCCAGAATCGGTTTGTGAAGATTTTTTGGTTTGATGAAAAGGAACAGAAAGAGGTTCCTAATGTGAAAGACGTGGTGAATCGTAATCTGTCTCTTCGAGGCCAGCAAAAGGATGGTACCATCCTTTGCTTTCAGGCAGAAGAGGTACTTTATGAAACGTTGGACAGCACATGGTTTGATCCAGAAACAGGAGTGCATTATTTTGCCCAGAAAGGAAAAGAGGGGCAGTTTTTGTTGTCTGTTTGGAAAACCACGAGTAAAAAAATTAAAAAAGGTGGCTACTTGTTAGAGCGTGTGGATGTGGACAAAGATCAGTTGACGTTTCACGCGCTTGATTCTTCTGTACAGGCAAAGGATGCACAGATTGTTTTGTGGAGCAAAAAACTTCAAAAGGCCTATGAGTTACCAGTGGCATTGGAGCAGTTTCGCAGAGGGGTATTTACCCTTGATGTGTCGGAGTTAAAAGAGGATTTGGCGAAGGAACGAGTACGTTGGGATGTGATGGTTCGCGTCCGCGAAGCGGATAATTGCGTTGGATTTTACCGAATGGAGCATAAGTCCAATGAAAAGCGTCGTCGATGTGACAATGCCCTTATGTTCCAACATCCCAAAAAGGAAACGGGAAAAGACTGTCCCGAGCGTGTTTTGCCTCCGATCATGGTTCAGACACAAGAGGATGGGGAAGCGTTGGTATTGTCCCCCAATTATACCGTAGATATGCAATTGTCGTTGCAACGAATTTTTCAAAAGCGAGCATATATGAAAGTGTTTCGTGAGAAAATTGTGGACGTGAAATTGACAGATGAGACCATGACGGTACGTATCTGGTGCAAAGAGCGAGGATTTCAGATACGAGGTCTGTCAGCACTATCGTTGGAAGATTCTTCGATTCGTCATTCTTTCCAAGAGATTGAAAGGAAACAGAAGAACAATGGGCTGTTGCTCACATACCAGTGTAATCTTGCCGAGATTCCATGGCAGTCTCCCTCCTATCATTTTGTGGTAGAGGAGGAGAAAGACGGCATTTGTTATGATATTCGTCCACGTAATGCGAAGAAGAGTTTTCGGAGACGTTTTTACTCTGCGGGCTGGAAAAGTATGGCACAGATTGGGGATAAAACCTTGATTTTACTATCCACGGAAATCGGTAATATGATGATCCGCTATCGTGATAGATCGATGTTTGATGAGGATCAATATCGAAAAAGAGAACGAACAGCAAGAATCTTATATTTGATTGGAAAGCCGGTTTTGGATCGTTTGGGAATTGTTGTTATGTTTGAGCGTTTTTCCACCGCGGCCCAGGACAATGGTGTTCAGATGTTCCGTTATTATATGGAGCAGGGCCAGAAGCGAGTGTATTATATTATTCGCAAGGATATGCCAGACTATCGTAAAGTAGAGCAATATGAAAAGAATGTATTAGACTTTATGTCCCTTCGTCACTTGGTGTATCTCCAAGCAGCAAAGGTTATCGTTTCTACGGATACGAAGAAACATGGGTTTCATTGGCTTGGATCCAATAGTCGTATCCTGGATAAGCTTATGACAAAACCCATTGTGTTCTTGCAGCACGGGGTATTGGCAATGAAACATGTAAGTCGAATTTATGACCGCCACCGTTCCAATGCGGCGGATCTGTTTATTACAAGTTCTGAGTTGGAAAAGAAATTTGTGAATGAGTCATTCCATTATGAACCAGAGAGAATCGCGGTAACAGGATTGGCAAGATGGGATGTGTTGTTTGATAAGTCAGATCAAATGCAAGAGAAAGAAATCCTGTTTATACCTACTTGGCGTTCTTGGATGGATAATATATCTAAGGAAGAGTTTTTGGAGTCGGATTATTACAAGATCTACAAGCACATGCTGGAGTCGAAACGATTGGATCAGTTGCTTCAGGAAAATAATATGCGTATGATATTTTGTATGCACCATAAGTTTCGTGAGTTTGCTGGAGAATTTCCAGAGGCCAGTGAACGGATTGAGCGATTTGATTTTGGCGACACACCGGTGAATGAGCTGATTATGAGATGCTCTTTCCTTGTAACCGATTATTCTAGCGTGGCTTGGGATTCCTATTATCTCGGAAAGCCTTGCGTGTTCTATCAGTTTGACTATGAGAAGTATATGGAGTTACAGGGGAGTTACTTGGATATGGAAACGGAGTTGTTCGGTGTGCGTGTAACGGAGGAAGAACAACTACTGGATGCCATGGAGGAATGCATTAAAACTGGATTTAAGGAACGGGAAGAGTATGCAAAGTTGAGAGAGTATTATTTGCCATACCGAGACCGAAAACATCGTGAACGCATTGATAAAGCAATTCGAGAAATGAGATTTCATGGAAAAACGGAAGTGATATAAGGAGGAAGCGATGAAAGAAAACAGTATTTTGTATTTGGTGGTTCCTTGTTACAATGAAGAAGAAGTTTTGGATGAAACGACAAAGAGGTTAAATGAAAAATTAACTGGAATGATTGAGCGAGGAAAGATAAGTGAAAAGAGCCGTATTTTGTATGTGAATGATGGTTCCAAAGATCAGACATGGATTATCATTCGTCGTCTTCATGAAGAATATCCGTATGTTAGTGGCTTGAATTTGTCTCGAAATCGTGGCCATCAGAATGCGGTACTGGCAGGTCTTATGTATGCCAAGGAACATGCGGATGTGGCTATTTCCTTGGATGCTGATTTGCAGGATGATGTCAATGCCATTGATGAGATGATGGACAAGTACTATGCGGGGAACGATGTGGTATACGGAGTGAGAAGCAGTCGCAAGAAGGATACCTTTTTTAAGAAAACAACAGCCGAAGGATTTTATAAAATCATGGGCTGGATGGGGGTTGATATTGTATTTAACCATGCGGATTATCGTTTGATGAGTAAGCGTGTGTTGGAACAGTTGGAAAATTATAAAGAAGTCCATCTATTCTTGCGTGGAATGATTCCGTTGATTGGTTATCCGTCGGATACGGTATACTATGAGAGACATGAGAGATTTGCAGGGGAAAGCAAATATCCACTAAAGAAAATGCTTGCCTTTGCTTTTGACGGGATTTCGTCCTTTAGTGTAAAACCGATTCGCTTCATTGTGTGGTTGGGCTTCACTGTGTTTTTGATCAGTATTGCGATGTTGATCTATTCCGTTGTTCGTCATGCATTGGGACATACCGTGTTGGGATGGAGTAGTTTGATTGTATCGATTTGGGCCTTAGGAGGATTGCAACTTTTGTCTATCGGTATTATTGGTGAATATGTTGGAAAAGTTTATATGGAGACAAAAGGGCGTCCAAAGTATGCGATTCAAGATATATTAGACAGATAAAAGAGATCCTTGGTTGTTGTTCGAATGCCAGATTTATCAAGGGATATGCGGTATGCGTCATTGCAAAGTCCGAAAAATAGTGATATCCTCAAATGGAGAAACGCGATACATCAAATCGCAAAGAAGGAGGTATTACTATGTCGGGGAAAACTGGCAAGCGCATGTTGAGTGTCTTGACGGCGGTAGCATTGATGTGCACAAGTGTATTGTCGATAGGGGAAGCACCAGATGCATCAGCAGCGAAAAAAGCAAAACTAAAAACAAAAAGCATCAAGGTAACAGTTGGGAAAACAAAGAAGATTGTGATTAAGAAAATCAAAAAACGTAGTTACGTCTTCAAAACAAAGAATAAAAAGATTGCAACGGTTACCAAAAAAGGTGTAGTAAAAGGAAAAAAGGCAGGCAAGACAACAATCGTGGTAAAAGAAAAGAATGGAAAGAAAACAAAGACCATCGGGAAAGTAAAAGTTACGGTTACGGCAAAGAAAGCCAGTAAGGAAACAACAAAGGCTACAAAGGCACCAGTAGAAAATCCTACTGTTACTGCCAAGCCAACCGATGCGCCAGCAGCTGTTACAACAGCACCACCGGTAACTGGTGAGCAAGATTCAATGACTCCAGGTACACCGAATCCAAATGCTACAACAACATCGGTTAAAGTGTATGTGGATTCTATTCAGGATGACAATTTAATTGCTGAAGTAAAAGGTCCGGGAACCTACCCAACGCCTACACCAGATCCATCGGAGCAGGAGCCGGCAGAGCCAACACCAATTCCGACTCCACAGGTGATTTATGATATGGATTTTGAGAATGACATTGTAGAGCCATTTGTTAGCAGAGGAAGCTCAACCGTAGCGACGGAAGCAAATGGTGCCAATGATTCTGAAAAATGTATTCACATATCTGGTCGTACTGCTTCTTGGAACGGAACACAGATTGATATTTCAAGCGTAGTAGAAGTAGGAAATCAGTATGACGTTTCTTATTTTGTAAAACAGACAACAGGAGCTACCATGAAGATTAATACCACGTTCCAGTACACGGATGTGGATGGTGCAGAAAAGTATGAGCTGCAGAAATCTACAGATATTCCAAACGATACATGGACAGAGGTTACATTCACAACTCAGGAAGTTCCAGAGTATGTAGGTTCCATTTATTTGTATTGGGAAACACCATATGATTCTGATAATATCGAAGATTTTTATATTGATGACTTTAAGATGAAGGGCGTTGTGAAAAGCGCGGATGAGTCAGATGCTCCAGATTTGTCAGCAGGTCTTGTAAAGACACAGGTGGGAAATCCAGTGGTAACATCACGATTGACAGCAGATCCATATGCAATGGAGTATAATGGACGTGTATATATCTATGGAACAAATGATTCACAGCAGTATTCTTTGTCACCAAATGCAGATAACAACTATGCGAAGATTAAGACATTGAACTGTTATTCTTCTGCGGATATGGTGAACTGGACCGATCACGGTGAGATTAAAGTGGCAGGAAGAACTGGTGCAGCTACATGGGCAGGTAACTCGTGGGCACCAGCAGCGGCACATAAAACCATTAATGGACAGGAAAAGTTCTTCTTGTATTTTGCAAACTCCGCCAATAGTATCGGTGTTCTTGTGGCTGATAGCCCAACAGGACCTTGGACGGATCCGATTGGAAAAGCATTGATTGACCGTGACACACCGGGATGTTCCTTGGAAGAGGTTCCATGGTTGTTTGACCCAGCGGTATTGGTAGATGATGATGGTACAGGATATTTGTATTTTGGAGGAATTGGAGATACCGATGGCAAAGATAATTCCTTTATTGCAAATCCACAGTGTGCTCGTGTAATCAAGCTTGGAGATGATATGGTTAGCACCGTGGGTGAAGCCCAGATGATTGATGCACCATACATGTTTGAGGATTCTGGAATCAATAAGATTGGTGACAAATATTACTATAGCTATTGTACGAACTGGACTGATGTGCCAGGACGTGAGGTGGGGATTGCTCACATTGGTGTTATGGTAAGTGACGATCCAATGAGTGGTTTTGAGTATGTGGGTACTGTTTTGAAAAACCCAGGTAGCTACTTTGGTTCCTATGGAAACAATCATCATTGCTTCATTGAGTTTAAAGATAAGTTCTATGCGTTCTATCATAACAAAAGGGACACAACAGCAATTGGAACGAAAGCAGACTTCCGAACAACTTATGTAGATGAGTTGGATTTGGGTGAGAATGGTGATTTCACCAACGAAGATGGAAGCATTGCAGATACAAAAATGACAGTAGATGGTGTGACAGCAATCGGAACAATTAATCCATTTGAGACCGTCGAGGCGGAAACCTTTGCTATGGCAGATGGAGTAGGAACGATAGCCAACACCTTGAGTAGTTCCAATGCACTTTGGAGTGGCGCAAACCAGTCCTTGTTTAATGCAGATATCGGTTCTTATATCGGTGTAGCTGGTGTGGACTTTGGTAGCGAGGGTGCAACAACCATTACATTGAAGATGAGTGGTTCGGACAATGAGGATTACCAGGAATATCCAACAGAACTTCTTACAACTGTTACAGGTGAACATACACTTTACTTTGTATTTGAAAAAGAAAATGTATTGATCGACAGTTGGAAATTTGAAAGATAAATCAAGATTTAATCCATAAGAAAAGGTGCAATTGGCAGTGGAAAATGCCAGTTGCACCTTATTTTTTGGTGTTGTTGTGAGATTTGCCTTGCCGATATTGGGAAGGTGATAGTCCGGTCTTATCTTTGAACTGTCGGCAAAAATGTTCTATGTTTTTGTATCCACACTTTTGACTAATTTCATAGATGCTGTCATTGGTGCGAAGAAGAAATAGTTTTGCATGATCGATTCGGCTGGTAATTACTTCATTCATGCAAGATACATGAAAAAACTTTTTGTAATATTTTTGAAGCGATCGAATGCTTAAGTTCACTTCTTTTGCCATGAGCTCTAATGTCCAGTCGATTTCCGGATGCTGAAAGAGCTTTGTGCGAAGCGCCGTAAAGGCAATCTGATATCGACTGGTTTCACTTAGTGTATCATAGTCATGGAGACGCTGAAAGATAATACGCATCAGCTGCTCAATGATATATTGGCTACTTGGAGAATTCCAGTAATTTTCATTGGCAACGGCTTGCCAGTATACGATATATCCGTTGTAATTCGTACAGTATACGGGAATTCCAAAAGGAAGAAAATCTTCGGTGTACAATGGTTCATCGCAATCAAAACGAATCCAATCGTAGACAAGATCCCCTTTTTGGGATCGATAGTGTACGACTTGTCCAGGTTCGTACAAAACACATGTGTGAGCGGGATAAGGTCTCATTTCCCCATCCACTTCGATGAGTACCGGGGTCTGGAAAATCATGATTTCGTATTCTCCTGGACCGAACACAAGATGATCTTCAAAGGATTCATCTTTTCGGTGATTCATCATGGCATAGATTATTTTTATCATACCGTCGTTGCTCCTCTGTTATTTTTTGGCAAATACCCATTCTCTCTGAATCTGGAAGCTAAGTGTAAATAAAATGGTATCGATGATACATTTCCGGATTGTTCGAGAGAAAATAAAGGTTAAGGCATATTCCACCAAAATAGTGGAAACGATGAGCTGGCATATACAAAGAATATAGTATTTCACTAGGATTCCAAAATCATGGGAATGATTATCAAATACTTGTCGTTTGTTTATTGTGAAATTGTACAAGGAAGATCCCAATCGTGCCAGCGTACTACGAATAAGCGTCAATAGTGGCATCTGGATCCACAAGAAGGATACGTCCAGTTTGTCTCCGATAACTGGTCGGAGAAGTAAACCAAGTAGATAAAACAAAGTAATATCAATAACAAAACTGGATAATGAGCTCAGCAAAAACTTCAAAAACACTTTATAGATTCGTATGGAATCAATAAAAGGATTAAAGTGTGAGCTCTCATTGTTTTCCAGGTAAATAGTCTGGATCGGGAACTCGTGAATCGGAATCTGATTCTCACGAGCACATAAAAGCATGTTCATTTCGTACTCAAAACGCTCTCCCTTTGTCTGAGCAAAATGATCTTGAATCAGGGTCCGGGACATGCCTCGCAATCCGGTTTGGGTATCGGAAACGTTAATGCCGCACAATAGACGAATCACGTGTCGGGTGAATTTATTACCAAAGCGGCTGCGAAGTGGAATGTCTTTGTCCTCAAAGTGACGACATCCGAGAATCAGGGAGTCTGAGTTTTCGCTAACCAATTTTGCACATGTAACGATATCCTCCACGACATGTTGTCCATCACAGTCTACTGTCACCGTGCCAGTTATGTCGGGACGGTTTTCAAGGATGTGGTTAAAAGCAGATTTAAGCGCAATCCCTTTTCCGAAATTAACCACATGACGGATGATCCGACAATGATATTCTTCCTTACAAGTTTTAAAATATATTCGGTTTTCAATTTCACTGCCATCGTCTACTAAAATAATGTTTTCAAACCCAGTATCTTTCAGCTCCTTCACAAGAGCTACCATTCTTTCATTTGGATTTAACGCTGGAATGACAATGGCAATTTCTTTTTTATAATTCCCCATAAACATTCTCCATATAGTATCTTTTTCACATCCTATAATGTGTATCATTGTTTCGACATAATACTCTCTATAGTATAATCTTTTCTGTCCTAGAGGGCAAGCATTTTTTGAGGATGCAATTAGAACTTGATTAAATCGGTTTCGTATTTTATAATTACTTTCAATGAATGTTTATGAAAGGAAACAAAAAGTATGGAAATTTCCATCGGGATTGTGGCTTACAATGAGGAAAATAATCTTCCTAGAATTTTAGCAGATATTTTAAAACAGACCTATCCGCTAGAAAAGATTGAACTTATTCTTGCGGATAGTATGTCGGAAGATCAGACCATGCGCGTTATGTTGGAATTTGCAGAACAACAGGGAGAAAAGTTCCATGGGGTTCATGTGATCAACAATCGCGGCAGGATTCAGAGTTGTGGGTGGAATCGGGTCATTGATACCTTTACCACAGAGGCTCTGATTCGAATTGATGCACATAGTAGCATCCCAGAAGACTTTGTAGAAAAGAATGTGGAAGCGCTACAGGACGGAGAATATGTGACAGGAGGCGTTCGCCCCAATATTGTAGAAACAGACTCTCCTTGGCAACAGGTGCTTCTCACGGCAGAAAGCTCTATGTTTGGTAGCAGTGCGGCGGACTTTCGACGTCAGGAAAAGAGAGCCTATGTGAAATCTTTTTTTCATGGTGCCTACCGTCGAGAAGTCTTTGAAAAAGTAGGAAAATTCCGAGAAGATCTGGGGCGCACCGAGGACAATGAATTTCACTATCGGATTCGTCAAAATGGGTTTCAGCTTTGCATGGTGCCGGGGATTCGGTCTTATCAGATGATTCGTCCGAGTCTCGGGAAAATGTGCCGTCAAAAGTACGGAAATGGATACTGGATCGGTTTGACCAGTGGTGTGTGTCCGGGATGCTTGTCCCTGTATCATTTTGTGCCATTGGCGTTTGTCTGTGGGATTTTGCTGACAACTGCGTTGGCATGTGTCGGATTTCCGCAATTAGCTATATTGATGTGGGCATTGTATGGAGTGCTGGCAGTTGTTATGGCAGTGGCGGCCATGATACCAGACGCCAAAGCGGGAAAGTGGAATCCAGGCGAAATATTATTGCCAGTGCTATTTTTGCTGCTTCATGTGAGTTACGGAGTAGGAACGTTGATTGGCGTTCTAAAGATGCCGTTTTGGCGGAGAGAACATATGGGAAAGGAAAGAGAGTAAGAGATGGAACAAAGGGAATATACCGAAGAAGAGTTAGAGGGGCTACATCGGATTAGTCTGGAAATGGCGGAAGTGTTTGTGGAGTTTTGTGAAGAATATGGACTCCTTTGTTATTTTTGTGGCGGCGGTTGTATCGGAGCACTGCGACATAAAGGATTTATCCCTTGGGACGACGACCTAGACTTTTTCATGCCAAGAGAGGACTATGAAAAATTTGTGGAGTATTGGGACACCTATGAGAAAGGGAAACGCTATATCCTGTCGGATACCACAGAGGAGTATGTGGATCGCAATAACTTTGCTACCTTGCGGGACAGTATGACCACGCAGGTGAAGCCGTATCAGCAAGATCTTTCTGAGGTTCCCCATGGTGTGGCATTGGATGTGCTGCCTTTGGATGGGTATCCGGAAGGAAAGTGGCAGAGAAAGATGCAGTGTATGTGGGCGTTGATTTACTCGTTGTTCCGTGCCCAGACAGTGCCGGAAAAGCACGGTGGCCTTATGGCCCTTGGTAGTCGGATGCTTCTGGGGATTTTCCGTGGAAGAAAGATTCGTACTCGGATCTGGCGCTATGCCAAAAAGCAGATGACAAAATATTCCATCAAAGATTGTAAGTACATTACAGAACTTTGTTCGGGACCATATTATATGAAAAAGAAATATGAGAAAGAATGGTTTGCAAAGTCGTTGTTTGTGGAATTTGAAGGGACGAAGATGCCGATTCCGGTTGGGTATGATGGGTATTTGCGGACGGCCTTTGGAGACTATATGCAACTTCCACCAAAAGAAAAGCAAAAGGCTCATCACGATTGTGCCGAGCTGGATTTGTCAAAGCCTTGTGTGAGAAAAGAGGACAACTATGTTAAGTGAAAAGGAATTGAGTGAATTAAAGGAACTTCAGGAAAAATGTCTGGAGATTACATTGGTATTCAAAGAATTTTGTGAACGCCATGGATTGTTATTTTACTTTTGTGGCGGATGTTGCATCGGGACACTGAGAAACAAAGGATTTATTCCATGGGATGATGACATCGATGTGTTTATGCCTCGAGAGGATTATGAGAAACTATGCCAGTTATGGGACAAGGAAATGGATACTAAAAAGTACCGACTGAGCAGAACAAACGAGAAAGAGTTTTTGCGCTCTCAGCTCACAGCAATTACGGACGAAGATACCACATTTATTAAGGAGCGACAAATGGACCTTGATATGGCTCATGGGGTTCGGCTGGAAGTGCTTCCGCTGGATGGATGTCCATCCTCTAGAATTAAGCGCAAAATACAGCTTTTGTGGGGGCTGGCTTACCAGATTTATATCAATCAGGAGGCGCCAACCAGCAAAGGAAAGTTTTTATATCTGATTGGAAAATGTATGTTGGCGCTGGCACCAGGGTGGAAAAATCGATATCGCATGGCACGTTTGTGCGAGAAGCAGATGTCAAAATATCCCATCGCAGAGTGTGACTATATCACAGAATTATGCGTTCGATATAATTATATGGTAAATGAATATCCAAAGGAAATTTTTGCGTCAGCGGTGTATAAGGAGTTTGAAGGACATAGCATGCCAATTCCAGTGGGGTATGACACCTATCTGAAAATGGCGTTTGGTGACTATATGGAACTGCCACCGGAAGAAAAACGTGTACCTTCCCATGATGGCGTTTGTGTGGATGTTCATAACGGTTACAAGACATACAAAGGGGTTTATTATCCAAAAGAGAGAAAGGAATAATCTGAGATGATAGAGAGTAGTGGGCGTGTTTCCATTATCATTCCGGTATACAATTCAAAAGAGAAACTGGCAGAGTGCCTAGAAAGTGTTGTCAGCCAGGACTATCCGGAACTTGAGGTGATCATTGTGGATGATTGCTCCACGGATGGTAGTTTGGAGATCTGTCGCGACTTTGAAGCAAAATATCCGTTTCTGCATGTATATACAAAAGAAAACGAAGGAGTTTCCGCTGCGAGAAACTATGGCCTTTCCAAAGCCACAGGGGATTTCATTCAATTTGCAGACAGCGATGACAAGCTATATCCCTCCGCCACATCAAAGTTGGTGGAGCGGATGCAAAAAGATCAAAGCGACCTGGTAATTGGCGGGTACTGGAACGAAAACGAAGAGAGAGAGATCCTCTATCCGGACCATGTTTTTTCGTCTCGAAAGCAGTTTATGAAAGCATTTCCGTCATTATTTACTCAGTTTTTTATCCATGTACCATGGAATAAGTTATATCGAAAACAGGTGCTGGAAGGAGTTTCCTTTCCGCGAGATCTCAGTAAAGGAGAAGACTTGCTTTTTAATTTGCAAGCAATATCCCAATCCCAGCGAATTAGTGTTCTTCAACAGGTGCTATATTTTTACCATAATGTAAGCGATACCTCTTTGTCCTTCCGATTCCGGGAAGATGCCATGGAGATTGAAGAGAGACTGTACCAACAGGTACGAGCGTTCTGGAAAAAGAGCGGGGAGGATCGGGAGCCAGATTACTTATACCAATTTTATTTGACGGCCATAAAAAACAAATGTTACGCGTTGCTTGGAAAATCCGGATACAGCAAAAAAGAATGTCGTCGCCAGTTGAAACAATGGTGTGAGATGGAAAGCGTCAAAGAGCTTTGTGAAAAGAAGCAGCATTTTGGAAAAAAGGACCAGGTGTTGTTGTTTTTGATGGGACATAGATTGGTTTGGGTGTTGCTTTGGTACTATGAGTGGGCGGCAAAGAGATAAGGAAGTGTGACATGAAAAAAATAGGATTTGTTAATTTTGATATGAGTACAAGGGGCGGTGCCCAGCAGGTGCTGCATAATATTGTCAATGCGCTTTGCGACCAATACGACATTCATGTGATCAGTTTGATTCATGAAAAAGGGGAATGTGCGTACCAATTGCACGAGGGGATTCACTATCATGCGGTATTGGAAGGAAAACAAAGAATCCGGGAAGTGTTGCTACGAGGTGGCAAAGACTTCCGAGCGTATTGTAAGGAAAATGAACTAGATCTTTTGTTTTATGTGGGAGCCTATGCCGGACTTTGTGGCGGGCTTCTGGGAAGACCGTTAAAGGTGCCAAAAGTATTCTGTGATCATGGAGCACTTCTCAATCAATGGAATGAAGTGCCAGCGCGGTTGATGCGTACGGTAGGGTCACGTTTTTCACAGCGCACCGTTGTGCTTACAAAGCAGAGTGAAGAGGCGTATTATGAGAAATTTGGCTATAAAAAAGGCCGTGTCCAGACAATTTACAACTGGATGGACGATACCATTCTTGCAAATGCTGGCCACTACGATACGAAATCCAAGTGCATTCTCACTGCAGGTCGTTTTTCAAAAGAAAAGGGAATGGATCTTTTGGTGGATGTAGCAGGAAAACTTCGAGAAAAAACAGAGGATTTCACTTGGGAAGTGTACGGCGACGGAGATATGTTTCCGGAGATTTCAGAGCGGATTGAGAAAGAAGGACTGAAAGAGCATGTACATTTGAAAGGCCTTACCGATCAGATGGAAAAGTGCTATCAGGGGCATTGTATGTATGTGCTCACTTCTTATCGGGAAGGATTGCCTCTTGTTCTTTTGGAAGCAAAGGCCAACCACCTGCCTCTCGTTAGTTTTGATATTGTGTCAGGGCCACGGGAAATCATCTCAGAAGGAAAAGATGGCGTATTGATTCCACCGTACGATGTGGAACGAATGGCAGAAGAGATTTATACGTTGTTGCAAGAGGATGAAAAACGAAAGAAAATGGCAGAAAATTCAATTCTTCATGTGGATCGGTTTGAGAAAGAAAAAATCCTCAATCAATGGCGAGCATTGATCGAGGAAATGTAGCCGATGGCAATGTATAATAACATTGTTTCGATATTAACAGTAAAAAATACATCATGAAAGCAAACAAGGAAAATCAGTGTAGCTACAATGAGAGAAGAAAACATCAAGTAGCTTGTGCTGATTTTTTCTTTTTGTCGGACTCGTTTTATGGACTGGACCAATACTAAGATCAGAAAGGCGCCCATTGTGGCAAATCCTACAAAACCGGTTTCTACCAGGAGAGAGATGTAACCATTGTGGGTTACATACTGTGTTATATCGAGATAACTTCCCGGATAGTTTTCAGATGCATAAGGCAGTGCGCTCCGCACAGAAAATCCGAAAACCGGTTTGTCTTTATACAGTGTAAGATAGTGTTTCCATATCGTAGACCGATTGTTGGTAATATTTGTTGTTTTTACATCTTCGCGTACCATGTCATGTACTGGACGGTCTGGTGCGGAAAGCTGTCCCACTGCCTGAAGTGGGAAGAAAACAAGTACATACACAGCAAGGATGCCGACTAATGCCAGCGCACCGCGCTTCAAAAGGGACAGTATAAAATGTCCCATGCGGAAAGATTCGCCTTTTTCTTTTTCATAGGTAGTAACAAGAACGAAAAACAAAATCGTACCAACTGCCGCAATGTAAATGGTTCTCGAATTTGACATGATCAGATAAAGGATATTGCATGCGATATTGACAATGCAATATGCCTTTAACCACTTTTTCGTGGTGCGATGACATGCATAAACAAGAATGATTGCAAGGATTAATGATGTAAAGGCGGCAAAGTTTGGGTCTGTGAAGACACCAAAGAGGCGCCCATCCGTAATTCCTTGACGCACTTCGTGGCCATTTGGATTGGTGGTGCGGTAGGTGATATTGCGAAGGTACTGGTACAAAGATACCACGCAGGCCGGTGTCCACAAAAGGGTGCCGGCAAGGCCTATCATCCGTATGCATTTGTCGATTTGTTCTTTTGACATGGTAAGTGGTAAAAAATAGAACACAATCAACTGGGATACGAATGTGATCACACCAAGTGCATTATCGGCAAAACCGTACTTGTAGTTCAGAAGTGTAGAGATACACAAAATCACAACAAATCCACCCAATAAATACAGCAACACATTTCTTTTGATGGATTTGCGGACTTGGTATATGGTAAGGGTAGCTATAATACAACCACCAGTAATAACCGTCTTGTACAGAACATCTGCTGCCGTTCCTTGGCATAAAACAGCCGTTGGTAGGATGCGGGTGGATAAGCTGTAAAGCGCGTAGAAAACAATGTATATAAAAGTTAGCTTGTATATTTTATCCTTCATGTTTTTGATTCCTTTCTGACTCAAAATCACTCTACAAATGTTAAGTATATCGCGTTATATTGCTTTTTTCAACTTTTTTTTGTATAATAAATATGTAGGAGTGGGTCATGAGAGGGCCGGACAAAGATATAGATCTGGTGGAAATGGAGGAATGGAGCGATGCTCTGGTTTAAAAAATATGTAGAAAGTGGAAGAATATCGATGCTATATCGAATTCTTTTGATAATATGGGATGCGGCATGCGTGAATTTGTGTTCCTTTGCGGCATTGTTTATTCGTTACGAGTTAAAGTGGGGACGTTTTATTCGAAGTGGAATTACAGCGGACTATCCACAGGGATATGTGGCGACGCTGAAAGAAATGATCGTGGTAAATACAGTGCTTACGTTGATTATCTTTGCTATATTTCGTTTGTACAATAGTTTGTGGCGATATGCTAGCTTGGGAGAGGTGCTGAATATTGCGATGGCTAGTGGGTTGTCGGCGTTGGCACATTTCCTTACTATTTTTGGGACATATCGCAAAATGCCACGTTCGTATTTTGTGATTTATTTGTTATTACTGTTTATAATGACCTTGATGGTACGCTTTTCTTATCGTATCATCCGAACATTATATAACGAAAATGTTCATGGTGTTGGTATGCGTAACACCATGGTAATCGGTGCGGGAGAGTCTGGAAAAATTGTGATCAATGAGTTGAAGATGAGCAATAAGCTGGACAGTAATATTTGTTGTATCATCGATGACAATAAATCCAAGCACAATACTTTTATCAATGGTGTAAAAGTAATTGGTGGACGAGAGAAGATACTCGATGCCACAAAGTACTATGCCATCAATGAGATTGTGGTGGCCATGCCAAGTGCCACCAAAAAAGAGGTCAGAGAGATTCTTGAAATCTGCCAGCAGACGGGGGCAGAACTAAAGATATTGCCAGGTGTATATCAGTTTGTAAATGGAGAGGCAGCGGTGGAAAAACTCCGTCCGGTGCAGATTGAAGATTTGCTTGGCAGGGAACCTGTTCAGACGAATTTAGATTCCATTACCGGATATGTGAAAAATAAAGTGGTCCTGGTAACTGGCGGTGGTGGTTCCATCGGAAGTGAGTTGTGTCGTCAGATTGCGGCAAATCGTCCGAAAATGCTTATTATTTTTGATATATATGAAAACAATGCTTACGACATTCAGCAGGAGTTACGAGCAAAATACCCGGCTATGCATCTGGAGGTGCTTATCGGTTCCGTGCGTAATACCAATCGAGTGGATCAGATATTTGCCAAATATCGTCCGGACATTGTATACCATGCAGCGGCGCATAAACATGTACCGCTGATGGAAGATAGTCCAAATGAGGCGATTAAAAACAATGTGTTTGGAACCTATAAGACAGCATTGGCGGCCGATCGGTATGGTACCAAGAAGTTTGTTTTGATTTCCACGGATAAGGCTGTAAATCCAACCAATATCATGGGGGCTTCTAAGCGAATTTGTGAGATGATTGTGCAGGGGTTAAATCGACAGTCTTCCACGGATTTTGTGGCGGTACGATTTGGTAATGTACTGGGAAGTAATGGTAGTGTCATTCCATTGTTCAAACGACAGATTGCAGAAGGTGGTCCAGTAACCGTGACAGACAAGCGCGTGATTCGTTACTTTATGACCATTCCGGAGGCAGTTTCCCTGGTGCTGCAGGCAGGTGCTTATGCCACCGGAGGCGAAATCTTTGTGTTGGATATGGGGGAACCGGTGAAAATCGACGATCTTGCTCGAAACTTGATCAAATTGTCAGGGTATGTGCCGGACGAGGACATTAAGATTGTATATACGGGGTTACGTCCTGGAGAAAAACTTTTTGAGGAACTTCTTATGGATGAAGAGGGGCTTACCGATACCGAAAATGAAATGATTCATATCGGAAAGCCAATTGAGTTTGATGAGCCGGCTTTTTTTGATAAATTAGAAAAGCTTTATGAAGAGGCATATAGTGAAGTGCCAAATATGAAGGAGATTATCTCGGAGATGGTACCAACCTATCAGATTCGAAAAGAAGATCGAGTGAGAGATAAAAAAATGCTTGGCGAGAAATTTACGAATTTTTATGAGTCCAGCAGAAAGAATAATTGATGGGTGAATGAAGAAAGAAAAGAGGAAGTATCATGGCGCAGTCATTAAAGCGAATGTTGTTAAAAATATTTCGACTGTTTCCCCTTCGGAATATGATTGTATTGGAAAGTCATCCGGATTTGTCGGATAATTCCTTCGCATTGTATGAGGAATTGATTCGACGCGGGATAAACAAACGATACAAGATATATTGGATGAAGACCTTTCGGGACGGAACTGTCTATGATCTTCCTGAAAATGTCGCGATGTTTGAGCAAGAAACGGTTACGCTTTGGGAGACAATTCGGAGAGCATACATTTTGAATTGTAGTCGGTTTATCATTGACTGCAATTCTTTTGTTAAAAAAAGAAGAAAAAATCAGGTGCGAATTCATCTGGGACATGGTATGCCAATTAAGATTGATCTGGAATATAGCCGAAAGTTTGGTGACTGTGAAAAGTACATGATACAGTCGGAGTTTTGGAAGGATATTTACAAGAATCAGATTTTGGTGCCGGAGGAGAAGTTGTGTACGTTGGGGTATCCACGAAATGATGTGTTGGTTCATCCGACATCGGCTACCACATGGAAAGAAAGTGTGAAAGCGTACAAAAAGGTGTTGATTTGGCTTCCGACTTATCGGCAGCACAAGCAACATCCGGATCGGGCAATGGATGTGGCATATCCTTATGGGATGCCATGTGTGCACAACCGTGAGGAGTTGCAAGCATTGCATCAACGGCTGGTAGAGAAGGAGATGTTGTTACTGTTTCGACCACATCCAGTGCAGGACTTGACGGTGTGGGAAGAGTGTGCCTTTTCTCATATAGCCATAGCAGATGATGCGTATCTGGCTCATCATGACCTTACATTATACGAGTTGCTTGGTCATACAGACGGCCTCATTACGGATTATTCCTCCGTGTATTTTGATTATTTGCTGACGGATCAACCGGTGGCACTTACCATCGAAGACAAAGAGGATTATTTTCAATATTTTACCCTGGCGTTTCCAGATTATAAGCAGTACATCAAAGGGTATTATGCAGAGAGTTTTCAGGAACTTATGATGTTTTTTCAAGAGGTTTCGGAAGGGACAGATTCGGCAGCAGTGGAACGGGCTACTGCAAAGGCGATGTTTCATAACGATGTGACAGGACAATCGGCAATAAAGATTGCGGATATGTTGGAATCCCTCTATAACATGTAGATATATCCTAGAGGGGCAGAGAAGAAAGAAGGGAAAAGTATGGGATTATTTAATAGTGAGTATGTTGTTTACTTTGACTGGGCATCTCTAATTATCATGACGATACTTTTGCTGGCGTATCATACCATCAAACATTTGAATACCGTGGCCAATCGATTGTTACAATTGATGATCTACAGCCACTTTATCGTGGTTGTGATGGATTTAGTGAACGGACTTGGACCAAACCATCCACTTACAGCAAATGCAAGATTGCTTTATCTGAGCCACTTGGTTTATTATTTGATGCATAGCTTGACGGTGTTTGCTTTTTTTTGTTATTGCTGTTTTATGGTGGATTGGTATGGCAAGGGAAAGCGATGGATACAGGTTTTGTTGGTGCTTCCACAGATGTTGGTATTTCTATTGGTGTTGACAAATGTATGGACGGGATGGGTGTTTGCCATTCGCGATAATCTGCAATATGAGCGTGGACCAATGGTGTTGATTTTATATGCTGTGGGTGCGTGGTATGTGCTATTGTCCCTTGTGGTGATTACGGTATGCCGAAGAAAAATCACGAAATTTCAGTTTGGTGTTACATATCTGTATTTGTTCTTTTGTATTTTGGGAGTATTGATTCAGTATATCTACCCAACGATGTTAGTAGAGTCCTTTGGGATTACGGTAGCCTTGCTTGTTATATTTTTTGTTACAGCAAAATTTACAGAGCTATACGATGATACATACGAAGTTCTCAATGCTCGTGCGTTTCATGAGATGATATACGGAAGCTTGCATTGGGTTCAACGATTCCATATCGTTGTGATAAAGATACATGAACTGCCATTGTATCGTCTCGCCATGGGAAAAGAGTTTCAGGAAAATCTTATACGAGAAATGATTCGGTATACATCGGATGGATATCCGTCATTTGATGTGTTTCACTATACCACAAGTACAATTGTAATGAAAACCCGCAAAGCGATGTCGCAAGAGGAAGTAGAAAACGTTGTTCGTGAGCTTAGTAGACGTTATGAAGATACATGGAAGATAGGGGATATTGAAATCCGTTGTTCTTGTCATCTTGCTATGTTTGTGTGTGGAGAAAATGAAGAAGTACATTCGGCGATGCAGTTGAAAGAATGCTTGGATTATCTCATTGATTATTCAAAAACAATTGAGAAAAAGGTGCTTGGAATCGAAGATATGCGAATTGGTGCCGTGGCTCGTTCGCTGCTGGTGCAGCGTCTGTTGAAGGATGCAGTAGAGAATGACGGATTTGAAATGTATTACCAACCGATTTACTCGGTAAAGGAAAAACGAATTATATCCGCAGAGGCGTTGATTCGTTTGAAAAGTACAGAGTATGGCTTTATTTCACCAGAGGAATTTATTCCCGTTGCAGAGCAGAATGGCTTGATTATGCGAATTGGTGAATTTGTGTTTCGAGCAGTATGTTCTTTTGTGAAAGACTATAACTTAGAGCAGTTAGGAATACAGTTTATCGAAGTGAATCTTTCTGTTGTACAATGTATGCAGGAAAAATTGGGTAAACAGTTGATGGATATCGTGAATGAATATGGGCTTGTGCCAGAGCAAATCAATCTGGAAATTACGGAGACAGCCGAAGTGGTTCGCTTTGATGCATTCCAAAAGAATGTAGTTGCCTTACATGATAAGGGGTTTCCGTTTTCGTTGGACGACTATGGAACTGGGTATTCCAATATTGGTTTTTTGTATAAATTTCCGTTCCGTTTTATCAAGATTGACAAGAGTCTCTTGTGGAGCGCATTTGAAAATGAGAAAGCAATGATCACATTTGTAAGTAGCATTGAACTTGTGAAGCGATTGCAGCTCGAAGTTGTGATAGAAGGAGTGGAAACCGCGGAGCAAGTAGACAAACTGATACAGCTTGAGTGCGAATATTTGCAAGGATATTATTTTTCAAAACCACTTCCACCAGATGCCTTTCTTCAATATTTGGAAGAGTTTCCAAAAGAAGATGTGAACATAAGATAAGAGAAAGATATTTTGTGGTGGTAGGTCAATATGGAAATTTATGTAGTAAAAGAGGGGGATACGGTAGATGTCATAGCGCAGACATTCGCCGTGTCCCCCCAAAATATTATTGCCAACAATCAGCTGACGTCGCCATATCCATTGGCAGTAGGGCAAGCACTGCTCATTGGAGAACCAGAATTGGGAACGGAGCGGATTCGGGATGCTGGGGGATATGCGTATACGTATATCAGTCCTTGGGTTCTGCGGCAGACCCTTCCTTTCTTGAATCGGCTTTATATTTTTTCTTATGGATTTACGGGGGAAGGGAAATTGCTTCCGCCACCACGGGAAGATGACTGGATGATTCAGATGAGTGAGGAGTTTGGAACAATGCCTGTGCTGACGCTGACACCCTTTGGTGTGGATGGCGCCTTTAATAATACGCTGATTCACGAGCTTGTGACGGATGAGAACGCCAGAGAGCGTCTGCTGACGGAGTTAGTACAAGTGATGTCGGAAAAAGGCTACGGTGGTATTGATATTGATTTTGAATTTATCTTGGCGGAGGACCGAGATCTTTTTACGAGTTTTGTGTGTCAGACAGTAGAGGTGATGCATGACAATGGATTTACGGTATCGGTGGCTCTTGCGCCCAAGACGTCAGCAGACCAAAAGGGGCTTTTGTACGAAGGAAAAGATTACCGAGCATTGGGAAGAGCAGCAGATGAAGTGTTATTAATGACATATGAGTGGGGGTATAAATACGGCCCCCCTATGGCGGTGGCGCCCTTAAACAGTGTGCGCCGAGTTTTAGACTATGCGGTAACGGAGATTGAACCGGCCAAAATCAATCTTGGAATTCCAAATTATGGATACGATTGGCCATTGCCCTATGAGAGAGGGGTGACAGAGGCACGAACCATTGGAAATGTGGAGGCAGTGCAGATTGCGATTGGCTATGGGGCGGAGATTGTTTTTGATGAGGACGCTCAGTCGCCATATTTTGAATACACAGATGAAATGGGAGTGGAGCATGTGGTGTGGTTTGAAGATGTGCGAAGTCTCGTACAAAAATATGCCCTCCTTTCTCAGTATGGCTTGAAGGGAATCGGTGTCTGGCAGATTATGCGTTGGTATTATGCCATGTGGTTGCTGGAGTCGGGGAATTGAGAAAATTTATTATTTGTAAAAAAGATACATTCCAACAGTTGAGAGAGGAAGAAAAGTGTGCTACAATGAAGATTACGAAATTATAAGGAGGAATTCGTTGTGTTATCAAAGTTAAGTGTAAAGAAGCCATATACTGTGCTGGTAGCAGTGGTATTGGTACTGGTTTTAGGATTTTTGTCCTTCCGGGATATGAGTACGGACTTGTTGCCAGATATGGAACTTCCATATGCTATTGTTATGACTACTTATCCAGGTGCCAGTCCGGAAGAGATTGAGACAGCGGTAAGCCGACCAGTGGAGCAGGCCATGGCAAGTATCAGCAATATGAAGGAAGTATCTTCGATGTCCAGTAGCAATATTTCTGTTGTTATTTTGGAGTTTAACGAAGGTACGGACATGAACGCAGCCACATTGGATATGAGAGAAAGCTTGGACATGATTGCATCTCAGTGGGATGACAGCATTGGAAGTCCAACGATTATGAAGATTAATCCAGATATGATGCCGATCATGGTTGCGGCAATGGACTATGATAACATGGATAGCATCCAAGTTACCGAGAAAGCGGAGCAGGATATTATTCCAGAGATTGAAAGTGTGGAAGGTGTTGCCTCCGTAACCGGAGCAGGTCAGGTATCAAAGAAAGTTGAGGTTATCATTCAGCAGGATAAAATTGATGCCATGAACAAGAAAGTTCAGGCAGCAGTAGAAGGTAAGATGGATGATGCCAGTGAAGAAATTGAAAAGAACATAGAAAAGGTTGAGGATGGGAAAGAGACGCTGAATAAGAAGCAGGAAGAAACAGCGAATCAGCTTGCCCAAGGCGAGGAAAAATTAGCAAAATCTTCTGAAAAAATGGCAAAGACTTTGAAAACCATCAATGCCAATTTGAAGACCATAAAAGAAAATGAGAAGAAGTTAAACAATTCCGAAAAACAGTTGAAGTCAGGTTTGGTAGAGCTTCGTACGCAGAAGGCTACGGTGGAAGCTACCATCAAGACTCTTACGAAAGCAAAAACTGGTTTGGAGCAGTTGAAGACCGGTTTAGAAGGATTGAATGGCCAGAAACAAGCTCTTGAGGGTCAGATTACATTGACTGGCGAGACTCCGGAGCTAAAGACACAATTAGAGGCCATCAATGCACAGATTGGCGTTCTTCAGAGCCAACTTTCTCAGCAAGGAATCCAGGAAAGTGAGCTTCCGGCTAAAATTACAGAAGTGACAACTGGTTTGGCACAAGCAGAGGCAGGACTTGCTGAGATTAATAAGCAAGAAACAAAACTTGTGAAAGGTCAGAAAGACCTTGCCAAAGGCAAGAAAAAAATTGCAGCAGGTAAGAAAAAATTAGAAGATGCCAAGAAAAAACTTCAAAAAGGACAGATTACAGTAGAAGAAGCGGCGCGGGAAATCAGTAAACAAAAAGTCCTTGCTGCCATTAAGCTTAGTGTGGCAGAGGTGGAAGTTTCCAATGGACAGTCCAAATTAGATGAAGCGGCCAAAACATTAAAAGACACGAAAAAGACAACAAAAGAAAATACCAACTTGGAAAAGATTATTACAAAAGCTATGGTAGAAGGTATTTTGACGGCAGAGAACTTTGATATGCCTGCAGGATACATTACAGAAGACAAAGCCTCTTATCTTGTTCGCGTGGGAGATAAGTTAGAATCCGATGGAGCAGTGGAAGATCTTGTGATTTGCGATATGGGCTTGGATGGATTGGATCCGATTCGGTTGTCGGATGTAGCAGATGTAGCAGTTACCGACAATTCAGCGGATGTTTATACTGTGGTCAATGGAAATCACGCCGTTGCACTTACCGTAGAAAAAGCAACCGGATATTCTACTGGTGACGTGAGTGATAGCTTGTTGGAGCGTTTTGAAGAATTGGAGAAGGAGCACGAAGGTCTACATATCAACATTCTGATGGATCAGGGTGTATACATTGATATGGTAGTAGATTCCGTTGTATCGAACCTTATTACAGGAGGTTTGCTGTCCATTCTGATTCTACTTTTGTTCCTTTGGGATATTCGACCAACAATTATCGTAGCATGTTCCATTCCACTTAGTGTGGTAGCAGCGGTTGTTCTTATGTATTTTAGCGGGGTATCGTTAAACATCATTTCCTTGTCCGGCCTTGCGCTGGGTGTCGGAATGCTGGTGGATAACTCCGTCGTAGTAATCGAAAATGTTTTCCGTTTGCGTAATGAAGAAGGTTACGGTATGAAAGAAGCTGCCATTGAGGGAGCTAGACAGGTGGCAGGTGCGATTCTTGCCTCCACGCTTACAACCGTTTGCGTGTTTGCGCCGATTATCTTTACCGACGGTATTACAAGACAGCTTTTTACCGACCTTGCATTGACATTAGCATACTCGTTGCTTGCCAGCCTTGTAGTTAGTTTGACGCTTGTGCCGGCGATGTCCCAGGGAATGCTTCGTAAGACGAAAGAACATCAGTCTAAGGTTATTACAGCCGTACAGGATGGATATTGTAAACTGCTTGAAATATTATTGAAAAAGAAAGCAATTGTATTAATTGGCTCCTTGGTTTTGTTGATTGTCTTCGCAGCACTTTCGGCATCCCGCGGAATGGTATTTATGCCAGAGATGCAGAGTACGCAGATGACAGCAACCATTGCACCGCCAGAAGGTGAAGATGCAATGGAGTTTTCCGAGTTAACGAACCATTCTACGGAAGTTATGAATCGAATCCTTGAAGTGGAAGGAGTAGCGGATGTGGGAGCCCTTGCCGGTGGTGGAGGAACCATGTCTCTGATGTCTGCCGGAGGTGATACGGTATCCGTATACATTCTTCTGGATGAGAAGATGACGCGTACAAATCAGGAAATCAAAAAGGAAATCGAAGAAAAGACAAAAGATATTCCTTGCGAGATTGAGGTTAGTGCTTCTGCCATTGATATGAGTATGCTCAGTGGCTCTGGTATCACTATGCAGATTAAAGGAAAAGATCTGGATAAATTGCAGACCATTACCGAAGAGGTTATGGCGAAGATTGAAAATGTGGAAGGTGTTGCTGAGTTAACCAATGGTATGGAAGAAGGACAGCAGGAGGTGCGTATTACCGTAGATAAAGCGAAGGCGATGAAATATTCCCTTACGGTGGCGCAAGTATTCCAACAGGTAAATGCCAAGATTAAAGATGCGACTTCTTCAACTACAATTTCCACAGATACAGAAGAATTGGATGTATATGTGAAAAATGAAGCAGATGAGAAGATTGATCAGGGTGATCTTCAGAAAATGAAGATTGAA